>NZ_JBFRCU010000034.1:0-67869 GCF_052113205.1 Inquilinus sp. YAF38
KGACCAACCCTCACCCGGACATCCTGACGGATGTCCGACCTCTCCCGCCAGGCGGGAGAGGCAACGCGTGCAAGAACAGGCGATTGCCCTTCGGGACCGGGCGGAAGCTGTCATGACGGATCTGTCGCTCACCAGCATGGCCCTATTTCAACCGCCGGCGGCGGCAGGATCAAGGCGTCGCGACCTCCTGCAGCCGGCCCTCCAGCACATCGCGCCGTTCACGGAACAGGGCGACGAGCGAATCCATCACCCGTCGGACTCGCGAAAGGGCCCGCAGGTCGCGGTGGACCAGCAGCCACTGGTCGACCCCGACCTCCTCCACCACCGGCCGCAGCCGGCGCAGGCCGGGGTCCGGGTCGCCGGCACAGCAGGGCAGCAGCCCCACCGCCTCGCCGCTGCGCACCGCCTGCTGCAGCACCAGCCAGTTGTTGACCCGCACCGCCGGCCGGGCGCCCTGCAACAGCTCCGCCACCCAGGCCTGGCCGGGCATGTAGCTATGCTCCTCGTCGAAGCCGGCCCAGGTCAGGCGGCGCAGCCCTTCCGGCGTCGTGTCGGCAACCTCATGGCCGCGGCCGGCATAGATCGCGTACTCGACCCGGCCCAGCCGCCGCGCCACCAGGCTCGACACGTCCGGCACCTGCTCGCGGATCAGCAGGTCGGCCTCGCGCCGCGACAGGTTGGCCAGCATGTGGCTGGCCGCCAGCTCGATCTCGATGCATTGCAGGCCGCGCCGCAGCGGCGGCAGGTGGTCGGCCAGGAAGCCCGTCATCGCCTCACCGGCCGAGACCCGGACCGTGCCATGCGCGGTGTCGCCGAGCCCGGCGCTGCGCCGCTGGATCGATTCGGCGGCGCGCTCCATCGCCTCGGTGTCGGCCAGCAGCTCCTCGCCCGCCGCGGTCAGCACGAATCGGTCCGGCAGCCGATCGAACAGCCGGGCGCCGATCGACTCCTCCAGGCTGCGCACCCGCCGCGCCACGGTCGGGTGGCTGACCTGCAGCCGCCGCGCCGCCGCGGTCAGGTTGCCCTCGCGCGCCAGGGTCAGGAACACGCGCAGATCGTCCCAGTCGGCGGCCATGGCTCGCATCTCCTGCCTCGATATGCCTGAACAGAAACGTACAGCCTGTCCTCGAATTTGTCGAATTCCGTTCACCAGCGTTCACGATATCGTCAGGTCGGGGCCGGCCCGACCCATCCGACGACAGGCGACCGGCAGCATCATTTCATCAGAGGGATGCGATGCATTTCGAACCGCGCCTGTGGAAGTTCACGGAAGGAGTCCGCCTCCGCATCGCCGGGGCGGTGGCGGTCGGCCTGGTTTCGGTGGCGCTCGGCGTCGCCCGGCTGGCCCTGCTGGGCTGGCTGATCGGCCAGGTCTTCGCCGGCCGGCCGCTGGCCGAGCTGGTGCCGTCCATCGTCTTGATCGCCGGAATCATGGTGCTGCGCGGCGTCGCCGAATACGGAAGGGTGATGGTGGCACATGAGACCGCGTCGCGGGTCCAGGCCCGGCTGCGGCGTACCATCTTCGACCGGATCGCCGCGCTGGGGCCCGGCACCGTCGCTCGCCGCCGCTCCGGCGCGCTGACCCTGTCGCTGATCGACGGGGTGGAGCAGCTGGAGGTCTATTTCGGCCAGTTCCTGCCGCAGTTCCTGATCGCGCTGCTGACGCCGATCCTGATCTTCGCCGCCATCGCCTTCGTCGACCTGCCGGTGGCCGTGGTGATGCTGGCCTTCGCCCTGATCGCCCTGTTCGGCCCGGCGCTGTGGCATCGGCGCGAGACCGGCAGCTCGCTGCAGCTGCGCCAGGTCTATGCCGATTTCGCCGCCGAGTTCCTGGATTCGGTGCAGGGCCTGGCGACGCTGAAGGCCTTCGGCCAGAGCGGCGCGCGGGGCGCGACCCTGAAGCTCAAGGCGCAGTCGGTGTTCCGCAGCACCATGCGGGTGCTGGGGTCCAATGTGCTGGCCCGCGGCATCACCGACAGCGCCATCGCCAGCGGCGCCGCCGCTGCCCTGGCGCTGGGCGCCTGGCGGGTTGACAGCGGCGCCATGGCCCTGTCGGCGCTGCTGGTCATCCTGATGCTGGGGGTCGAGATCTTCCGGCCGATGCGCGAGCTGCGGTCGGTGCTGCACCAGGGCATGGTCGGCCTGTCCGCCGCCCAGGGCATCTACGGGGTGCTGGATGACACGCCGGAGGTGGCGGATGCCGCCCCGGCGGCGCTGGCCCGGCCGCTGGACCCGACCATCGAATTCGACGGCGTGCGCTTCCGCTATCCCGGCACCCGCCGCACCATCCATGAGGCGCTGAGCTTCGAGGCCAGGGCCGGCGAGCGGATCGGCCTGGTCGGCCCGTCCGGTGGCGGCAAATCGTCGATCGTCCGCCTGCTGCTGCGCTTCTACGACCCGGAGGCCGGCTCGATCCGCCTGGGCGGGCACGACCTGCGCGGCCTGTCCTTCGCCCAGATCCGGTCGATGATCTCAGTGGTGAACCAGGACACCTTCCTGTTCCACGGCACGGTCGAGGACAACATCCGCATGGGCCGGCCGGAGGCCACCGAGGCCGAGGTCGAGGCCGCCGCCCGCGCCGCCAACATCCACGGCTTCGTCCAGTCGCTGCCGCAGGGCTATCGCACCGTGGTCGGCGAGAAGGGCGTGAAGCTGTCCGGCGGCCAGCGCCAGCGCGTCGCCATCGCCCGCGCCCTGCTGCGCGACACCCCGATCCTGGTGCTGGACGAGGCGCTGTCCGCGGTCGACGCCGAGAACGAGGCTGTGATCCAGGAGGCGCTGGACCGGCTGATGCAGGGCCGCACCACGCTGGTGCTGGCGCACCGCCTGTCGAGCGTGATCGGCTGCGACCGCATCCTGGTGCTGGACCGCGGCCGGGTGGTCGAGAGTGGCCCCCATGCCGCACTGATGCAGCAGGGCGGCGTCTATGCCGGGCTGATGGCCGAGCAGGCGCGCGAATCCGCCGCCAGCACGATCATCGACACGCTGGGCATCGACTCACCCGTCGCCGCCCGCACCGCCGAGTCGGCTCCGACTGCGCCCGGCGCCGCGTCCAAATCGGAGACCGAGGGCATCCTCAAGGCCGAGGGACTGGGCTGGGGCCGGCTGGTGGCCGAGCTGATGAAGCTGGCCATGCCCTGGAAGGGCAAGCTGGCCCTGACCTTCGCCTTCGGCGTGCTGCGCGTCGTCAGCTTCATCGGCGTCGGGGTGCTCAGCGCCCTGGTCCTGCTGGCGCTGAAGAACGGCGAGCCCTATGGCGGGCTGCTCTGGGCCCTGGCCGTGGTGGCGCCGCTGTCCGGCGTGCTGCACTGGCTGGAATCCTGGATCGCGCACGACATGGCCTTCCGCCTGCTGGCCGACATGCGCGGCGACGTGTTCCGCAAGCTCGATGCCCTGGCCCCGGCCTATCTGGTGCGGCGGCGTACCGGCGACCTGATGGCGCTGGTCACCCACGACATCGAGCTGGTGGAGTATTTCTTCGCCCACACCGTGGCGCCGGCCTTCGTCGCCGTGCTGGTGCCGGCGGCGGTGCTGGCGGTGCTGGTCTGGGCCAGCCCGTGGATCGCCCTGGCGCTGCTGCCCTTCCTGCTGGCGGTGGCCGTCAGCCCGTTCCTGATGCGCGGCCGGGTCGACACGCTCGGCTCCGAGTCGCGGGAGGCGGCCGGCGAGCTCGGCGCCTTCGCCGTCGACTCGGTGCAGGGATTGGGCGAGATCGTCGCCTTCCAGCAGGAGGGCGCGCGCGGCGACCGTTTGGACGCGCTGTCGCAGCGCTTCATCCGGCTGCGCCTGCCCTTCTTCGCCGAGCTGACCCGGCAGCAGAGCCTGCTGGAGATCCTGACCGGCCTGGGCGGCCTGGCCGTGGTGGTGACCGGCGCCGCGCTGTCGACCCATGGCGCGATCGACCCCGGCCTGCTGCCGCTGCTGACCATCCTGGCCATGGCCGCCTTCCTGCCGGTGTCGGAGATCGCCCAGGTCGGCCGCCAGCTGGCCGACACGCTGGGCGCCACCCGCCGCATCTATGGGCTGAAGGCCGAGCCGGTGCCGGTCTTCGACGGTCCGGGCGTGCCGGACCATTCCGGCCCGGCGGCGCTGACGCTGCAGGGCGTCGGCTTCACCTATCCGGGCCAGGGCCGGCGCGCCCTGTCCGGGGTGACGGTGGAGATCCCGGCCGGCAAGACCGTGGCGCTGGTCGGCACCTCCGGCGCCGGCAAGACCACCACGGCGCAGCTGCTGATGCGGTTCTGGGACGTGGATGAGGGCCGGATCCTGCTGAACGGCGCCGACCTGCGCGACTACGAGCTCGACGATCTGCGGCGGCGCATCGCCCTGGTGGCGCAGGACACCTACCTGTTCAACGACACGCTGCGCGCCAACATCCTGATCGCCCGGCCGGAGGCGAGCGAGGCGGAGCTGGCGGCGGCGATCGGCCACGCCTCTCTGGCCGAGCTGGTCGAGACCCTGCCCGAGGGGCTCGACTCGCCGGTCGGCGAGCGCGGCACCGCCCTGTCCGGCGGCCAGCGCCAGCGCGTCGCCATCGCCCGCGCCTTCCTGAAGAACGCCTCGGTGCTGATCCTGGACGAGGCGACCTCGCATCTCGACACGGTGAACGAGCAGGCGGTGCGCCGGGCGCTGGACCGGCTGCAGGCCGACCGCACCACCATCGTCATCGCCCACCGCCTTTCGACCGTGCGCGACGCCGACCTGATCGTGGTGCTGGACGAGGGCCGGGTGGCGGAGACCGGAACCCATGCGGCGCTGCTGGTCCGCGGCGGCCTCTACGCCCAGCTGGTCTCCCGCCAGCTCGCCTCGGCCCAGGCGGCGCAGTAGGTGGATGATCATGGTTTCATATCATCCGCGATATGATATGATGGTTGATGATACGAGCGGTTCTCGACACCAACATCCTGGTTTCAGCCCGTCGCAGCCGGATGAGCGCCTCTAACGCGCTTCTCCGTGCGGTCGATCAGCGACGCTTTCGGATGTTGGCAAGCGTTCCGCTCTTTCTGGAGTATGAAGCCGTGTTGTGCCGGCCCGAGCACCTGCTGGCAGCCCGTCTGACGCCCGAGGCGGTCGCGGGATTCCTGGACTATCTTGCCGGGCTGGTCGCACCGGTGAGGCTGCACTATCTGTGGCGGCCGCAACTCGGCGACGTGGCGGACGAAATGGTGCTGGAAACGGCGATCAACGGCCGAGCGGACTGTATCGTGACCTTCAACACCGGGCATTTCACACCGGCAGATCGGTTCGGGATCGAGATCGTCGCGCCTGCAGAGCTGCTGAGGAGGATCGGATGAGCAAGGCCAACTATGCGCTGCGGCTTCAGCCTTCGCTCAAGAGCGCGGCTGAGCGCTTGGCGGCGGCGGAAGGCACCAGCCTGAATCAGTTCATCAACGTTGCCGTGGCCGAAAAGCTGTCGGCGCTCGAAACGGAAGAATTCTTCCGGAAGCGGGCGGCCGCGGGAGACCGGGCAGCGTTCCTGCGCTTTCTCGACGAGG
Source organism: Inquilinus sp. YAF38 (assembly GCF_052113205.1). Classification (NCBI taxonomy): domain Bacteria; kingdom Pseudomonadati; phylum Pseudomonadota; class Alphaproteobacteria; order Rhodospirillales; family Rhodospirillaceae; genus Inquilinus; species Inquilinus sp. YAF38. The sequence continues at coordinate 5,496 of NZ_JBFRCU010000034.1, forward strand.
CCGGTGACGAGCCGCCGGCCGATGCGGACGCCGGCTGAGGCAATCTACTCCCCCGCCGCCTTCCGGGCCGCAGCGGCGCCTTCACCGGTCAGCTGCAGGAAGATGTCCTCCAGGTCGGTCTCCTCGGTGGTCAGGTCGGCGATGCGCACGCCGGCCTGGTCCATCAGGTTGAGAAGGTCGCCCAGCCGGGTCTCGCTCGGCCGGTAGCGCACCACCAGCCGGGTCGCGTCCGCCAGCTCCATGCCGCGGGCGGCCAGGGCCGGCGGCAGTGCGTCCAAGGGCTCGCTCAAGCTCACCACCAGGGTCTTGCTGTCGACGCTGGACAAGAGGTTGGTGGTGCTGTCGCAGGCGACGATGCGGCCCTGATCGATGATCGCGATCCGGTCGCACAGCTCTTCCGCCTCCTCCAGGTAATGCGTGGTCAGCACGATGGTGGTGCCGGCCCGGTTCAGCGCCCGGACATGGGCCCACAGGCTGCGCCGCAGCTCGATGTCGACGCCGGCGGTCGGCTCGTCCAGCACCAGCACCGGCGGCGAATGCACCATCGCCTTGGCCACCATCAGCCGCCGCCGCATGCCGCCCGACAGGGTGCGGGCATAGGCGTCGGCCTTGTCGGCCAGGCCGACTGCGGCCAGGAGATCCGCGGTGATCCGCTCCTTCTTCGGCACGCCGTACAGCCCGGCCTGCAGGTCCAGCAGCTCGCGCGGGGTGAAGAACGGGTCGATGTTCAGCTCCTGCGGCACCACGCCGATCGCGGCCCGCGCCTGGCGCGTCGCCCGGGCGATGTCGAAGCCCCAGATCCAGGCATCGCCCGCGGTCTTGGTGACCAGGCCGGCCAGGATGTTGATCAGGGTCGACTTGCCGGCGCCGTTCGGGCCCAAGAGGCCGAAGATCGAGCCGGCGGGGATGTCGAGATCGATCGGGTGCAGCGCCAGCTTGTCCGGCTGCTTGTTGCGCCCGCGATAGGTCTTGGTCAGGCCGCGCAGGCGGATGGCGCTCTCGGGTGCGGCGTTCGGCGCGGCATTCATGATTATCGTGAAACAGTTGATCGGCCGGACGCCATGGGTATCATCCGGCCGGAATCCGGGCAATCATCGCCCGTCATGCCCTTGCCGCCAGGAACAGCCATGCAGCCCGCCACCCTCCAGCCGTCCGAAGTGATCGAGGTCGACCGCGATGTCGAGACCGTCGGGTGCGACGGCGGCGGCGCGCCGCTGGGCCACCCGATGGTCTATTACCCGATCGGGCATGAGCACGAGGTGGTGTGCAACTATTGCGGCCGCCGCTTCGTCCGCAAGGCCAACCGCCACGGCCACTGACCGCGCCGAGGGCGCGGTGACGCCCGAAACGGTCGAGGCATTCTGCCTGACCCTGCCCGGCGCGGCCCTGAGCGTGCAATGGGGCGGCGCCCATGTGTTCAAGGTCGGCGGCAAGATCTTCACCATCCTGGCCGGGATGTCGCGCGGCGCGCCCGAAGCCTGGTTCAAGGCGTCGGACTTCTCCTACATCCTGCTGGTCGAGCAGCCGGGCATCCGCCCGGCGCCCTATCTGGCCCGCGCTAAATGGGTGGCGGCGGCGCTCGACGCCCTGCCGCCGGACGACCTGCAGGCCTATCTGCGCGAGGCGCACCGCCTGGTCCTGGCCAAGCTGACCCGGGCAGCCCGGGCGGAGATCCTGGGGGCGGGGTGAGATGCGCATCCTGGTCGAGATGCGGTGCGGGTCGCATCTGTACGGCACCGCAACGCCCGATTCCGACATCGACCTGAAGGCCGTCTACCTCCCGGCGGCGCGCGATCTGCTGCTGCAACGGGTTCCCGCCACAATCGTGGACTCCCGCCCGAAGGAACATGGCGAACGCAACCGGCCCGGCGATGTCGACCGGGAGGTGTTCAGCCTGCAGCGCTATCTGGATCTCCTGGTCGGCGGGCAGCCCATGGCGATCGAGATGCTGTTCGCCCCGGACAGCGTGATGACCGTCCCGCCGGACGGGATCTGGCGCGAACTTCAGGCCGCGGCGCCGCGGCTGGTCAGCCGGCGGGCCGCGTCCTTCGTCCGCTATTGCCGGCAGCAGGCCAACAAATACGGCATCAAGGGCTCCCGCGCCGCCACCGCTCGGCAGGCCCTGGCCGTGCTGGAAGCCGCGGAGCGTGCCTATGGCGCCGGCAGCCGCCTGGACCAGGCCGAGGCCATGCTGGAGACGCTGGCCGCCGCGGCCGAGCATGTCGCCCTGGTCGACATCGAGGTCCAGCCCGGGCGCTTGGCGCGGCATCTCGACATCTGCGGTCGCAAGGCGCCGTTCCATGCCTCGATCAAGACGGCGCGGGAGCTGGCGGCACGGCTGGTGGCCGAATACGGACAGCGGGCGCTGGAGGCGGAACGCCAGCAGGGCATCGACTGGAAGGCGCTGTCGCACGCCGTGCGGGTCGGGCACGAGGCGCTGGAGTTGTTCACGACCGGCCGCCTGAGGTTTCCCCTGGCCACGGCAGACCATCTGTTGCGGATCAAACGCGGCGAGCTGCCCTATGCCACCGTCGCCGAGGAGATCGAGCTGCTGATGGAGCGGGCCGAAGCGGCCGCCGCGGCATCGATCCTGCCCACGGAGCCGGATCTGGCCGCCGCCGAGGCCATGGTTGTGGGAGCGCATCGCCGGCAGATCCTGGAAGAGGGCGCATGACGCAGGATCCTATGATCGACGAGGGGATGCGGGAGCGCATCGGCCCGATCCTGGACGAGATCGAGCGACGCGAAGGCGTTCGCATCCTGGTCGCGGTGGAATCGGGCAGCCGCGCCTGGCGCTTCGCGTCGCGCGACAGCGACTACGACGTCCGTTTCATCTATGTCCGGCCGATCGCAGACTATCTTTCGGTCGAGACCCGGCGCGACGTGATCGAGCTGCCGGTCGACGGCACGCTGGACGTGAACGGCTGGGATCTGCGCAAGGCTCTCGGCCTGATCGCCAAATCGAATGCCGTCGTGACCGAGTGGCTGAGCTCGCCGGTGGTCTATCGGCGCGACGAGGACACCGGCACCCTTCTAAACGGCCTGGCCAGGGCGTGCGCGCATCTGCCGGCGCTGGCCTATCACTACGACCGCTCCGCCCGCCGCGCCTGGGCGCCGGGAGACGATCCGGTCAGGCTGAAATCTTACTTCTATGCGTTGCGGCCGGCGCTGGCCCTGGATTGGATCCACCGCAAGGCGGCACCGCCGCCGATGGACCTGCCCAGCCTGATGGAAGGTGCCCCGTTGCCGGACGATCTGCGCGAGGACGTGGCTATGCTGCTGCTTCGCAAGCGGGCTGCCACCGAATCCGACATGGCCGCCCGCATCCCGTCGCTGGAGGCCTATCTCACCGCCGCACTCTCCGAGATGGCGCCGCGGCCGGGCATCTGGGACCATGCCCCGGCCATCAGGGCGGCGGACGAGGCATTCCGGGCGCTGCTGCTGCCGCCAGGGGCGGATCCCGGCCCGGCGTGACGGATCGCGGGCTTCCGATCCGACCGGCACTCCTGTAAGAGGCGGGACCCGTCTCAGAGCGCCCGAGGGGCCATGCCGCGCCAGCCGATCTTCAACGTCCCGCCGATCACGCTGTGGCTGAGCGGCGTGATGGTCGCGGTTTTTGCCATCATCCACCTGCTGCCGGAATCGATCTGGGCGCCGGTCGTCTACCGCATGGCCGTGGTCCCGGCCTTCTTCGGGTATCTCGACCAGCTGCCGCCGCTCGACGCGCTGACGGTGGTCGCGTCGCTGGTGTTCTACGCGCTGATCCACTACGAGCCGATCCACCTGATCGCCAATCTCGGCTTCTTCCTGGCCTTCGGCAGCGTCTGCGAGCGGCATTTCGGCCCGCGCCGCTACGCCGTGCTGCTGCTGGGCACCACCGTGGCCGCGGCCCTGGTGCAGGTCGCCGCCAGCTGGGGCGCCGAGACCACGCTGATCGGCGCCTCCGGCGCGGTGTCGGGCTGCATCGCCGCCTTCTGCCGGCTGGCCCTGGCCCGGCATGACCCGGCCGGGCGGCGCCTGGCGCTGAACCTGATCGGCTTCACCATCATCGCCAACGGCCTGTTCGCGCTGATGGGCGGCGGCTTCATGGGCCTGGACGCCCAGATCRCCTGGCAGGCCCATATCGGCGGCTTCCTGGCCGGTCTCCTCCTCGGCGCGCCCCGCCGGGTTTGATGGGCCGGACGTGACGCGGCGGCCACAGCCGTCCCGGTCGGTCACAATCCTGCAGACTCCACGTTGCAGCGCGAGGACGCCCCGCCTATATGCACGGGGAAGCAAGAGCCGCCTTCCGGGGCGGCATGGAAACATTGGGGGTCCCGGCGGTGCCTCACCGAGGGCCAGCCGCGACCTGCTGAAGGAATGAGGAAGAGATGAGCAAAGTCATCGGTATCGACCTCGGCACGACCAATTCCTGCGTCGCCATCATGGATGGGGCCCAGGGCCGGGTGATCGAGAATGCGGAAGGCGCGCGCACCACGCCGTCGATCGTCGCCTTCACCGAGTCGGGTGAGCGGCTGGTCGGCCAGGCGGCGAAGCGCCAGGCGGTGACCAACCCCGAGAACACCATCTTCGCGGTCAAGCGCCTGATCGGCCGCCGTTACGACGACCCGATGACGCAGAAGGACAAGGGCCTGGTCCCGTACCAGATCGTGTCCGGCGACAACGGCGACGCCTGGGTCGAGTCGCGCGGCCAGAAATACGCCCCCAGCCAGATCTCCGCCTTCACCCTGATGAAGATGAAGGAGACGGCCGAGAATTTCCTGGGCGAGAAGGTGACGCAGGCCGTCATCACCGTCCCGGCCTATTTCAACGACAGCCAGCGCCAGGCCACCAAGGACGCCGGCCGGATCGCCGGGCTCGAGGTGCTGCGCATCATCAACGAGCCGACGGCGGCCGCCCTGGCCTATGGCCTGGACAAGAAGGCGTCGGGCACGATCGCGGTCTACGACCTCGGCGGCGGCACCTTCGACATCTCGGTGCTGGAGATCGGCGACGGCGTGTTCGAGGTGAAGTCGACCAACGGCGACACCTTCCTGGGCGGTGAGGATTTCGACGCCAAGATCATCGACTACCTGGCCGAGGAGTTCAAAAAGGAGCAGGGCATCGACCTGCGCCGCGACAAGCTGGCCTTGCAGCGCCTGAAGGAAGCGGCCGAGAAGGCGAAGATCGAGCTGTCCTCCTCGGTCCAGACCGAGGTGAACCTGCCGTTCATCACCGCCGACGCGTCCGGCCCGAAGCACCTGAACATCAAGCTGACCCGGGCCAAGCTCGAGGCGCTGGTCGACGACCTGATCCAGCGCACGGTCGAGCCGTGCCGCGCCGCGCTGAAGGATGCGGGCCTGAAGGCCAGCGAGATCGACGAGGTGATCCTGGTCGGCGGCATGACCCGCATGCCCAAGGTCATCGAGACGGTGAAGCAGTTCTTCGGCAAGGAGCCGCATCGCGGCGTCAACCCGGATGAGGTCGTGGCCGTCGGCGCCGCGATCCAGGGCGGCGTGCTGAAGGGCGAGGTCAAGGACGTCCTGCTGCTCGACGTCACCCCGCTGTCGCTGGGCATCGAGACGCTGGGCGGCGTGTTCACCCGGCTGATCGAGCGCAACACCACGATCCCGACCAAGAAGAGCCAGACCTTCTCGACCGCCGAGGACAACCAGACCGCGGTGACCATCCGCGTCTTCCAGGGCGAGCGCGAGATGGCGGCCGACAACAAGATCCTCGGCCAGTTCGACCTGGTCGGCATCCCGCCGGCCCCGCGCGGCATGCCGCAGGTCGAGGTCACCTTCGACATCGACGCCAACGGCCTGGTCAATGTCAGCGCCAAGGACAAGGCCACCGGCAAGGAGCAGGCGATCCGCATCCAGGCCTCGGGCGGCCTGTCGGACGGCGACATCGACAAGATGGTCAAGGACGCCGAGGCCAACGCCGCCGGCGACAAGAAGCGCCGCGAGGCGGTCGAGGCGCGAAACCATGGTGACGCGCTGGTCCATTCGACCGAGAAACAGCTGGCCGAGTTCGGCGACAAGGTCGACGCGGCCGACAAGGCGGCGGTCGAGGCTGCGATCGCCGACCTGAAGTCGGTGCTGTCGAGCGAGGACGCCGACCAGATCAAGGCCAAGACCGATGCCCTGGCCCAGGCGGCGATGAAGATCGGCGAGGCCATGTACAAGGCCAGCCAGGAGTCGGGCGCGGCGCCGGAGGGCGGCGAGCAGGCTTCGGCGAAGCCGGATGACGGCGTGGTCGACGCCGATTTCGAGGAAGTCGACGACGACAAGAAGAAGAAGTCGGCGTGACCGCGGTCGCATGACCACGACACACTGACAAGGGGCACACCGCCCCCGCGAGGGTCCGTGACGGACCGCGCGGGGGCGGTTTTCATCCGGGCCGGGGCCGCCAGGGCTCTCCCGGTTCGGCACGAGGATCGGCATGGCGAAGCAGGATTTTTACGATCTGTTGGGGGTYGCGCGCGGCGCCGGCGCGGATGAGATCAAGAAGGCCTACCGCAAGCTGGCGATGCAGTATCACCCGGACCGCAACCCGGGCGACCAGACCGCCGAGCACAAGTTCAAGGAAATCAACGAGGCCTACGACGTCCTGAAGGACGAGCAGAAGCGTGCTGCCTATGACCGCTTCGGCCACGCCGCCTTCGACGGCGGCGCCGGGCCGCGGGGCCCGGGCGGGGCCGACTTCTCCGGCGGCTTCGCCGACATCTTCGAGGAGATGTTCGGCGATTTCATGGGTGGCCGCCGCGGCGGCCAGCGCGCCCAGGCCGGGCGCGGCGCCGATGTCCGCTTCAACCTCGAGATCACGCTTGAAGAGGCCTTCGTCGGCAAGCAGGCCACGGTCAAGGTGCCGTCCTCGGTGGGCTGCGAGGTCTGCGACGGTTCGGGCGCCGAGCCCGGCAGCCAGCCGGTGACCTGCCCGACCTGCGGCGGCGCCGGCCGCGTCCGCGCCTCCCAGGGCTTCTTCACGGTCGAGCGCACCTGCCCCGGCTGCGGCGGCCAGGGCCGGGTGATCAAGAACCCGTGCCGGAACTGCAGCGGCTCCGGCCGCGTCCGCAAGGACAAGACGCTGAAGGTCGACATCCCGCCGGGGGTGGACGACGGCACCCGCATCCGCCTGTCGAACGAGGGCGAAAGCGGCATGCGCGGCGCCCCGCCGGGCGACCTGTACATCTTTCTGTCGGTGCGGCCGCACGCCCTGTTCCAGCGCGACGGCGCCGACCTGTTCTGCAAGGCGCCGATCCCGATGACCATTGCGGCGCTGGGCGGCCCGATCGAGATCCCGGCGATCGACGGCGGCCGCGCCAAGATCACGGTGCCGGCCGGCACCCAGTCCGGCGCCCGCTTCCGCCTGCGCGGCAAGGGCATGTCGGTGCTGCGCTCGGCCGGCCGCGGCGACATGTATGTCGAGCTGCAGGTCGAGACCCCGGTCAATCTGAGCAAGCGCCAGCGCGAGCTGCTCGAGGAGTTCGAGCGCGAGGGCGGTGGCGGCACCAGCCCCGAGAGCCAGGGCTTCTTCGCCAAGGTGAAGGAGTTCTTCAAGGAGTAGCGGCGGCGTCAGCCGGCCGCCATTCCCCTTCTGTCATCACCGGGCTTGACCCGGTGATCCAGGGACCGCAAAGAGCCGAGGCATCCTCTCCGGATGCCCGGACCAGCAGAGGACCCTGCCGCATGACCGCCGGCGACACCCCCCGCCCCGACGTGGGCCCCGTCAGGATCGGCGTCACCGGCGCCGCCGGCCGGATGGGCCGGATGCTGATCCAGACCGTGCTGGATGCGACCGACGGCTCGGTGGCGCTGCATGGCGCGGTCGGCAACGAGGGCAGCGCCGCGATCGGCCAGGATGCCGGCCTGCTGGCCGGGCGCCCGGCCTGCGGCGTCACCGTCTCCGACGACCCGGTGCAGCTGTTCGCCACCGCCGATGCGGTGATCGACTTCAGCCGGCCCGAGGCCTCGGTCCGCTTCGCCGCCCTGGCGGCGCAGGGCAAGGCGGTGCTGGTCACCGGCACCACCGGCTTCTCGGCCGAGGATCTGGCGGCGCTGAGCCGGGCCGCGCGCCACACCCCGATCATCCAGTCCTACAATATGAGCATGGGCGTGACCCTGCTGGCGGCCCTGGTGCGCCAGGCCGCCCGCGCGCTCGACGCCGGCTGGGACCTCGAGGTGGTGGAGATGCATCACCGCCACAAGATCGACTCCCCCTCCGGCACCGCCATCCTGCTGGGCCGCGCCGCCGCCGAGGGCCGCGGCGTCGACTTCGACGCGGTGAAGGCGATCAACCGCGACGGCAAGCGGGCGGAGGGCGCCATCGGCTTCGCCACGCTGCGCGGCGGCGATGTGGTCGGCGAGCATGCGGTGATCCTGGCCGGCGCCGGCGAGCGCATCGAGCTGGGGCACAAGGCGACCGACCGCGGCATCTTCGCCCGCGGCGCGCTCAAGGCCGCCCTGTGGGGCCGCGGCCGCGCGCCGGGGCTCTATTCGATGAACGATGTGCTGGGACTGAGCTAAGTCCCGGCACACACCGGCGGCCAACGCCCGATCCAGGGCTGCGCCGCCTCCAACTGGGTCGCCAGGCGCAGCAGTGTCGCCTCGTCGCCGGTGCGGCCGACCAGCTGCACCCCGACCGGCAGCCCGTCCGGCGTCCAGTGCATCGGCAGCGACATCGCCGGCAGGCCGGACAGGTTGAACGGGAACATGAACACGGCGTCCGACCACAGCGCGTTGTAGGCGTCGTAATCGGTCATGCTCATGTCCCAATGGCCGAAGGGCCGCGGCGGCTGGGTCAGGGTCGGGGTCAGGACGGCGTCGAAGGGCAGCAGCTGCCCGATCAGGCCGCGGGCGAACTGGCGCAGCGCTTCGACATCATTGGCGTGCCGGATGCCGCCGATCGACCGGCCGCGCTCGATCGCGGCCCAGGTCAGCGGCTCGACCTCCGCCGGCGTCACTGGCCGGCCGACCAGCGGCTCCAGCGCTGCGAACATCGCCGCCGTCTCGACCGCCAGCATGTTCGTGTACACCGCCCAGGCGCGCCGCGCGTCGAAGTCGAGATCGTGCTCCTCGACGGCATGGCCCAGGCTCTCCAGCAATTTTGCGGTGCCGCGCACCGCCGCCAGATTCTCGGGATGGATCGGGCCGCCATCCGGCGCCCGGGTGACCAGGCCGATGCGCAGGCCCCGGGCCGGCTGCCGCGCCGCAGCGGCCCAGCCTTCCGCCGGCGACTGCGGCGTGTAGGGGTCGCCGGGCGTGCCGCCGGCCACGGCGTCGAGATAGGCGGCGGTGTCCCGCACCGTGCGCGAGACGCAGAGCATGTACACGCCGCCATACCAGATATCGACCGCATCCGGGGCAAAGGTGATGCGGCCGCGCGACGGCTTCAGCCCGACCAGGCCGCAATTCGCCGCCGGCACGCGGATCGAGCCGGCGCCGTCGCTGGCCTCGGCCAGCGGCACCATCCGCGCCGCCACGGCCGCGGCCGACCCGCCGCTGGAGCCGCCGGGGGTCACATCCTCGCGCCAGGGGTTGTGGGTGCGTCCGTACAGCTTCGGCTCGGTCGAGATGCACCAGCCGCCCTCCGGCACATTGGTGCGGCCGAGCGGGACCAGCCCCGCACGCTTGATCCGCCGGGTCATCTCACTGTCGCTCGGCGCCGGCAGGTCTTTGAAGTAGGGACAACTCCAGGTCGCCGGCACGCCCTGCCATTGCGAGGCAAGATCCTTCATCAGGAACGGCACCCCGGCGAAAGGCCCGTCGGCCGGCACCCGCGCCGCCAGGTCGCGGCCGATGTCATAGGCCTTGCGGGTGACGGCGTTGAGCTGCGGATTCAGCCGGTCGATCACGGTGATCGCGGTCTCGGCCAGCTCGGCCGCCGAGACCGCGCCGCTGCGCACCCATTCGGCCAGCCCCAGCCCGTCGCGCGCCGCATAGTCGCGGATCAGGGCCTCGGTGACGATCGCCATGCGCTTTCCTCCTCCTGTTTGCGGGAAGGCTAGCATGGGTGCCATCGGCGGCAACGGTGCCCGGCCGCGGGGCTGCCATCACCGCGAGCCATGGTATGGTTCGGCATGGACGACATCCTGACAGACGCCGTGATCGACCGGGCGCGCGGCGCCCTGGTCGGCCTCGCAGTCGGCGACGCGCTCGGCACCACGCTCGAGTTCAGCACCCGCGACAGCCGGCCCCACCACCGGGAGATGACCGGCGGCGGCCCGTTCGGCCTTCAGCCCGGGCAGTGGACCGACGACACCAGCATGGCGCTGGCCCTGGCCGACAGCCTGATCGCCCGCCGCGGCTTCGATGCGACCGACCTGATGGACCGCTTCGTCGCCTGGTGGCAGGAGGGCAGCTACTCCAGCACCGGCGCATGCTTCGACATCGGCAATGCGACACGACAGGCGCTCGATCACTACCTGCAGGGTGGCGACCCCTTCGCGGGGGCGACCGACCCGACCACGGCCGGCAACGGATCGCTGATGCGGCTGGCCCCCGCCGTGCTGCACACCCTCCGCGACGCCGGGGCCTGCCGCCGCATCGCCGCCGAGCAAAGCCGCACCACCCATGGCGCGCGCGAGGCGACGGAGGCCTGCGTCTTCTTCGGGGAGAGGCTGCGATCGGCGATCCTGGGCGCCGGCAAGGCCGAGACGCTGGCGCCCCGGGCCTGGGACGGTGCCGCCAGGATCCAGAGCATCGCCCATGGCGATTGGCGCCGCCAGCCGCGAGCGCTGATCGAATCCTCCGGCTATGTCGTCCACACGCTGGAAGCAGCCCTGTGGGCAGTGGACCGCACCGGCAGCTTCGAGGAAGCACTGGTTCTGGCCGTGAATCTCGCCGACGACTCGGATTCGGTCGGCGCCGTCACCGGCCAGTTGGCCGGCGCCCTGTACGGCCTGTCCGGCATCCCCCCGCGCTGGCTGGAGCCGCTGGCCTGGCGGGAGCGGCTCGTGGAGGTGGCGGACGCGCTGATCGCCGGTTAGGCCGCAGCGGCGTCGGTGAGCCCGGCCTCCCAGGCCAGAAGCGCCTGCTTCTTGCTCGAGCCCCAGCGATAGGTGTGGAGGATGCCGCTGGCCCGGATCACGCGGTGGCAGGGGATCAGTACCGAGACCGGGTTGGACCCGACCGCCCCGCCCACAGCGCGGCTGGCAGTCGGCCGGCCGATCGCGGCGGCGACGTCGCCATAGCTCGCCACCCGGCCGGGCGGGATCGACAGCAGCGCTTCCCACACCTTGACCTGGAAATTGGTGCCGCGCAGCAGCACCGGCAGCGGCGGGTTGTCCGCCGTCGCGGCCGCCAGCGGCGCGAACATCCGCGCCACCACGGCGGCGGTGGCGGCCTGGTCGCGCAGCAGCTCCGCCCCCGGCCATTCGCCGGCGAACTCGGTCACCGCCGCGGCCTCATCCCCCTTCACGAAGCTGAACCAGCAGACGCCGCGGTCGGTGGTGCCGACGATGCAGCGGCCGAACGGGCTGGACTGCAGGCCCCAACGGATCACCAGGCCGACACCGCGCGCCTTCCAGTCGCCCGGGGTCATCGCCTCACAGGTCACGAACAGATCGTGCAGCCGCGACGGGCCGGACAGGCCGGTGTCGAGCGCGGCGTCGAGCAGGCTGGTCGGGGCGCTGAGCAGCCGCCGGGCGTGGTCCAGCCGCAGATACTGGGCGAAGCGCTTCGGGCTGATCCCGACCCAGCGCGAGAACACGCGCTGGAAATGATGCGGATGCAGCCCGGCCTCGGCCGCCAGCGTCGCCAGATCGGGCGGGTCGTCGCGCCGCTCCACCAGCAAGGCGATGGCCCGGGCCACCGCGTCGTGGCGCGGCTCGTCCCCGGCGGGGTCGATGGCGGGATCGGTGTTCATGCCGCCACTGTCCCGCCGCCGGCCCCGGCGGACAACCCGGAAGTTGCGATCAGGCGCCGCCGCGCAGCCGGTCGAGCGCCGCCGACAGGTCGCGCGCCAGATGGGCGCGGTCGGACGGCGCCAGGAAGCCGCCGATGGCGAAGCGCTGGCCGTGGCTGGTCAGGGTGACCCGGTTCTGGCCGACCTCGCTGCGGTCGACATCGACCCGCAGCCAATAGGGCTGCAGCTCGATCCTATGTGACACGCCGCGATGGTCGCCATGCTCGATCACCAGCCGGCCGGCGGTCAGGCGCAGGCTTTCCCAGCTGCGCCCGGCCCGGCGCAGATTCGACCGCATCAGGACGAACAGCAGCAGGGCGTCGACCCCGTAGAAGCCGAACACCGGCCAGGCGCCGAGCATCAGGAACAAGACGCCGTTGAACAGGCTGGTGACGCCGACCACGCCGATCACCAGCCAGAAGCCGATCGGCCCCAGGCTGCGCTTCGGCCGCAGCAGCCGCTCGAACAGGACCGGGTCCTCCGCGGCGCCGCCATGGGTGCCGATCCGGGTGAGGCTGCTGCTGCGCATGCCCATGAGCATAATCCCCGGAGAACGCATGGCAATGCCCGATGGCGCCGCCCGTGAGGCCTCGCTAGGCTGCGGCGCATGAAGCCAGCCGCGATCGACACCTTCTACGCCCGGCTCGCCGCCCGCATGCCGGAGCCGCGGACCGAGCTGCAATACAGCAGCCCCTTCACCCTGCTGGTCGCCGTGGTGCTATCGGCCCAGGCCACCGATGTCGGGGTGAACAAGGCCACCGGGCCGCTCTTCGCCGTGGCCGACACGCCGGCGAAGATGGCGGCGCTGGGGCTGGAGGGGTTGTCGCGCTACATCCGCACCATCGGCCTCTACAACACGAAGGCGAAGAACGTCATCGCCCTCTCGAACATCCTGCTGCTGCAGCATGGCGGCGAGGTGCCGCGCGACCGGGCGGCGCTGGAGGCGCTGCCGGGGGTCGGGCGCAAGACCGCCAATGTGGTGCTGAACGTGGCCTTCGGCGAGCCGACCATCGCCGTGGACACCCACATCTTCCGGGTCGGCAACCGCACCGGCCTGGCCCGCGGCAAGACGCCGGACGCGGTGGAGAAGGTGCTGGAGCGGGTGACGCCGGACCGCTGGAAGCTGCACGCGCATCACTGGCTGATCCTGCACGGCCGCTACACCTGCAAGGCGCGCAAGCCGCTATGCCCGGCCTGCCCCGTCGCCGATCTGTGCGAGTGGCCGGAGAAGAGCGTGCCGGCTTAGAGGCCGTTTCGAAATGCGCTGGTGTGAGTCGGCTGGTGGTGGTTTCGAGAACCGGCGCGCAGCGGACGTTTGGGTCCGTGAGCACCGAAAGCGGAGAAACCGCCGTCAGACAGCCTCGCCAGTAGCATTTCCAAGCGGTCTCTTAGCTCGGCGCCCCCGCCCGCGCGCCGGTCCGCCGGCCCGCGGCCCCGGCCAGCATCGCCAGATGGGCCCGGGCGATCCCCAGCTTCTTCTCGAAGGACGTGCCGCATTCGATGCGGTGGAACAGGTCCTGCCGCTCCGACAGCGCGTCGATCATGCGGTCGACATAGGGCTGCCGGGGCCGGGCACGGGCGACCGCCCGGAGATGGGCCAGCCCGTCCGGATCGGCGAGATCGGCGTCGAAGCTGTCCCGGATCTCGCCGGCCAGCGCCGCCTCGAACCATGGCAGCAGCCGGGGATGGGTCAGCAGCACCCCGAACAGGGCATCGTCGCGATAGCGGTGCCAGCGCGTGGTCAGGCGCCGGGCCTCGTCGTCGCCGACGCTGGCGAGGTCCTTGAACGAGCTGCCGCCGCCATGCCGGGTGACCGCGGCGACGCGCTCGCTCGACCGCAACCCCAGCCGGTCCGCCACGCGCTGCCGGTAATCCGCATCCAGCACCCAGGCGTTGTAGCCGATCAGCGACAGGTCCGGCACGGCGCCTTCGGCATAGGCCTGCAGCCAGTCGCGCTGGGCGAAGAGCTGGCGCAGGATCATCACCAGGTCCAGCCGGGCCAGCCGCTTCCGGTGCATCAGGCTGGCGGTGAGGTTCAGCGGGTCGCGCAGGAACAGGAGGTCGACCGTCCGGCCCCCGGCCGCGCGCTGCATCCGCCAAGCCGCATCGAGCCCCAGCCGGGTCACGCCCTCATGGTTGAAGATCGTGGTGCCATGCGCGCCCTTGCCGCGCGCCGCCGGACCGGTGACGGAGCGGAGATGCGACCGGATCGGCTCGCCGATCACGACGTTGTTGACGAAGGCGGCCGGCTTGTCCCGGTGCTGGCGCAGCCAGCGGACGAAGGCGTGGTGGCCGGATCGCTTGGTGGATATGACGTTGATGAATTCGAGACTCATCCCGCGTCCCGCTCTCCCTCGATGTGGGTGGCGGGGCTATCCTTACAGGAAAGTAAAGAAAGGCTGAACCGTTCTGTTGCCGGCCGGCTCAGAGCCCGTTTGCGAATGCGCTGGCGTGAGTCGGCTGGCGGTGGTGTCGAGAACCGGAGCGCAGCGGACGTTTGGGTCCGTGAGCACCGGAAGCGCAGAAACCGCCGTCAGACGGCCTCGCCAGTAGCATTCCCAAACGGGCTCTCAGGCGGGTCGGCGATCTCGTCATAGCCGCGGTTGAGGAACTCGATCAGGCACAGGCCGTGGCCGAAGGGGTCGGCCACTTGCGCCAGCCGGCCCCAGGCCGCGGTGCGGATCTCGCCCTCGGCCACGGCGCCGGCCGCGACCGCCCGGGCCAGCGCCGCCGCGACATCGTCCACCACCACGTCGAGATGCACCGGCGTCCAGTGCCGGGCGTAGCCGCGGCGGCTGTCGCCGGCGCCGACCGTGCCGGCCGCCTTGCGCAGCAGATACAGCGGCGCGGGCCAGCCGGTCAGCTCGACCACCTCGCCGCCGAAGCGGCGCCCGACCGCGAGGCCGAAGGCGCTGGTATAGAACGCGACTCCGGCCTCGAGATCGGGCACGTCGATATTGACCAGCAAGCTCATGGCGATCTCCCCTCCCTCGCCCGCAGCCGCCCTATCTCGACAGCGCCTCCGGCTCGAGCGCGCCGAGGCCGGCGGCGAAATCGGTCATGTCGGCGGTCAGCCGGGCCAGGCCCTTGGTCGGCGCCAGCGTCGCCTCGTCCATGTACAGGGCGCGATTCAGCTCGATCTGCAGGGCATGGATGCCGGCGCGCGGCCGGCCGTAGTGGCGGGTGGTGAAGCCGCCGGCATACGGCGTGTTGCGGGTGACGACATAGCCGCGGCCGGTCAGCCACTGCTCGGCCGCCTCGGTCACCGCCGGGGCGCAGGAGCTGCCGTAGCAGTCGCCCAGCACGACGTCGACGGCGCGGCCGCCGGGGGTGCGCGAGGCGCCCTGCGACGGCATCGAGTGGGCGTCGAGCAGGACGACATGGCCGAATTCGGCACGGGTCTCGTCGACCAGCCGGCGCAGCGCCGCATGATAGGGGGTGTAGCAACGCTCGACCCGCTCCACCGCCTCGGCGAAGCGCAGCTTGCCGCGGTAGATGTCCTTCCCCTGGGCGACGATGCGGGCGATGGTGCCAAGCCCGGCCACGACCCGCGGCGAGCGGGTGTTGACCCAGCCCGGCAGCGCGTCGTCGAACATCTCGGGGTCGAGTTCATAGGCCTCGCGGTTGGCATCGAGGAAGGCGCGCGGGAACAGGGCGCGCAGCAGCGGCACCCCGCGCTCCGGCACCCGGCCGAAGATCTCGTCGACGAAGCCGTCCTCGGAGCGGCGCAGCGTGTGCGGGTCCAGCTTCGCCGCGGCCAGGAACGATGGCGGGTAATCGCGGCCGCTGTGCGGCGAGGCGACCACGACCGGGAGACGGCGATCCTGCGGCAGGGCGATCGCCACCGCGTCGGACGCCGGCGACTGCGAGGCGACTTGACCATCCATCCCCCCGTCATATCCCAGCGCCCGTGGGCTGTCGACGGCGGCTGTCGGCGGGGCCGGCGAGTGCGATCGGTTTGACGCTTGCACCCCCCGATCGATGATGCTACATCGGCGCTCCCGCGGACGACCGGCTTCGGTCGTCCTTCCCGGTGCCGGGCGCGTAGCTCAGCGGGAGAGCACTACGTTGACATCGTAGGGGTCACAGGTTCAATCCCTGTCGCGCCCACCACCGGACCTCCAGGACATCGACAGGTTTAAGGTATTTCCCCTCTCAGGGGATGCGCAGGCCCGCGCGCAACAGCGTGGGAACACGCTGGCACGTCTTCGCCACACGGATGTTCCGGCGGCATTCCCCGTCATATCCTGCTTCGCTCTGTGCCGCTCAGCCCAATCTCGGAGCCGCTGGGCCGCATCAACATGGCGGGCAACGTGGCGCACTCCGTTTCGGTTATTGCGTTTAACCTTTCCGGACTTATATAACCATGAAGGCCCATCGAATAAGCGGCCAGAGGGAGTGCGCTATCCCGCGACATCAAAAAAAGTATTCAGAGGCTCCGCTCATGAACGTTCTGCTCGAAAAGCCGGATACCATCGTGCCGTCCGAAGAGGATGCCAGGCTGGCCGCTGAATCGAGCCGGATCCTGGCGTCCAAGCGACCCGAGGAGGAGTTTCGCGTCCATCTGAGCGATGGCCAGGAATTGCCCTTGCCAAAGGCGGTGAGGCAGTTTCTCACTCATCTGCTGACGGAAATGTCACACGGAAACGCTGTGACGTTGATCCCGATCCATGCCGAAATGACAACTCAGGAAGCGGCCGACTATCTCAACGTCAGCAGGCCACACTTGGTGAAGTTGCTCGAAGCCGGAGACATCGAGTTCCATAGGGTTGGCTCGCACCGGCGGGTGCGGTTCAGAGACCTGAGAGCCTATAAGGAGCAGGCTGCGGCCGGTCGAGCCAAGGCTCTGGACGAATTGGCGGCACAGGCCCAGGACCTCGGGCTGGGCTACTGAGTTGCCACGCTTCACCGTCGTCTACGATGCATGCTGCCTCTATCCCGCTCCTTTGCGGGATCTCCTGATGGAGTTGGCGACGGCAGAGCTGTTCCGAGCCAAGTGGACCGCTGCCATTCACGATGAATGGCTGCGAAATCTCCTCCTCGACCGGCCGGATCTCACGCGTGAAAAACTGGAGCGCACATGCGCTCTGATGAACGAGCACGCGCCGGACTGTCTCGTTGAGGGATATGAGCACCTGATTCCACTGGCAACTCTTCCAGACGCGGACGATCGGCATGTGGTCGCAGCCGCTATTCACGCTCGCGCTGACGCGATTGTCACATTCAACCTAAAGGATTTCCCGAGTTCGGAACTGGCGCGCTTCAATCTGGAGGCAATCCATCCCGATGATTTCATAAGCTTCCAATTCGATCTTCAGGAACATGCGGTCGTGATCGCGGCTCAGAGATGTTTGCGGCGACTGAAGGCCCCTCCCAAAACGGCTGAAGAATACCTCGCCACGCTCGAGGCTCAGTCGCTGCCGAAAACGGTCAAGGCGCTGAGGCAGTACGCCGCCATCCTTTGATCGCTGCAGCGCCTCGACCACAGCCGGAAGCGCTCGATCGATCAGGACGGCGGACCGCCTGCCTCCGCCTCCACCTCCAGGATCCCCACCCGCGTCTCGATCTCCACCGCCGACACTACCCCCTCCGCCTGCTCGATCTCGCGGAAGCAGCGGTACATGCCGGCGTTGAAGCGGATGTCGTCGAATACCAGGATCCAGCGGGCGGCCAAGCGCGGCAGCAGCAGCTCGGCCTGCGCCTTGACGATCTCGCCGACATGGATGCCGTCGATGAAGGCGATGCCCGGCCGGCCGAAGCGGATCTGCGCCGCCTCGAGCCCGGCCTCGAAGGTGTCGGCCACCGCGGTGAAGCGCGGGCTGATCGCCGCCAGGTTGGCGCGGGCGATCTCCTGCCACTGCCGGTTCGGGTCGAAGGTGACCAGCCGGCCGCGGCGGTTGGCCGCCAGCCCGGCCAGCCAGTACATTCCCGAGACGCCGAAGGCGGTGCCGATCTCGACCACCGTCCACGGCCGGAACCGGCGGACGAGCTCGACATAGACCCGGCCGTATTTGTGGCTGGTGCGGACGCTGTTGCTGGACCGCTTGAAGCTGTCGTCGGGCGCGGCGAAGTCGCGATAGCCCTCCCACAGCTCCTGCGGGCCCATCTCCTGCGTCAGCCGGGCGCGCTCGGCGATCACCCGCTCCTTGGCGAAGGGGCGGGGGCGGATCAGCTCCGCCACCACCTCCTCGCTCAGGAAGGCCGTGTCGCGCCGCCGGCGGACCACCGTCAGCGGCGCCTGTGCCGGTTCCCCCATCCTAGGCCGCGAGCGGGAACGGGCAGGCCTCGCGCAGCGCGGCGAGGTCCGGCATCCGCTCGGGGATGTACCGGCACAGCCGGGCATGGTCGGGCGTGACCGTGCCGAGCCCGGCCAGATCGAAGGGCTCGACATCCTTCAGCCCGACCGAGGCGAAATAATCCTCGAACTTGGTGTTGCCGCCCGGGATCTGGGTCTCGCTGGTCGACATCACCGCCCAGCCGACCGGGATGCCGTAGGCCTGCGCCACGATCAGCCCGTGCAGCGAGGTCGAGATGATGTGCTCGCACTCCGAGATCTCGTCGAGGAACGCCTCGATACCGTCGTAGGAGCCGCGCATGATGTCGATCACCTTGACGTCCGGATGCACCTCCAGCGGCGCCGCCACATGGGTGAAGTGGCGGATCAGCCCGAGCTTGTGCTTTTTGACGCCCTTCGGCTGGTACAGCTGCGGCAGCAGCAGGGCGACGTCGCCATAGACCTGCGGGCACTTGCCGCCGCTGTCGAGCACCAGGCGCCGGGTCAGCGGGCCGCGCACCGCCTTGTACACCGCCTGGGGGTGCAGCTTGTCGGTCAGGCGCGGGCTGCCCGTGCCCCAGACCGGCGTGCCCTTCTTGGCGAATTTGATCACCGAGCCGATCACCAGCGCACCGCTGCCCGCCGCCACCCAGCGCGGCGGCCGGCCGGTCAGCTTCTCGACGATGTAGGGGTTCAGGATGTCGCCGAAATTGCCGGGATAGGGCTGCTCCATCCACCACAGAAGCGGCCGCTGCTTCAGCGGCAGCTCCGCCGCCTTGGCCCGCTGCTCCAGCCCCAGCCGCAGCATCCGGCCCTGGGCGAAGGCCCTGCCCTTGACGGTGCCGCGCTCCGCCAGCTCGCCGGCGTAGCGCAGCCCCTCCTCCGGCAGGTGGAACTCGATGCAGAAATCGACCACGCGCTGCAGCAGCGCCGACAGGCGGTCGCTGTACTCGCCCTCCTGCCGCAGCTGGCCGACCCGGCCCTCGTACAGCGCCAGCGCCGCCTGCTCGCCCTCCTGCCGGCGGGCCAGCCGGGCCAGGGTGTTCAGCGGGTCGTCCTGCGACGGGTCGAGATCGGTCATCTTCTTCAGATAGACCGCGGCGTTCTGCAGCTTGCCGGCCTTCAGCTCCTGCTCCGAGATCGCCTTCAACACCCGATACTGGCGCGACGGCTCCAGGATCGGCGCGTCGTGCTGCGCCACCTCCTTGACGAAGTCGCGGACATTGCCGCTGTCGCCGAACGAGAACCAGGCATCCGCGGCCCCCAGCTTGTCGCCCCAGGCGATCCGCTTCGGCGGCAGCAGCGTGACCTGCAGCTGCTCGGAATGCGCCCGCCAGGCCTCCTCGAAGAAGTAGTCGTCGGTGCCGCGCTCCTTGCTGCCCTTCTCCAGCTCCACCAGTTGCTCCAGCAACCGCCGGGTTGGCGCCGTGTAGTTGAAGAACAGGAACCCGGGATGGAACGTCCGCGCGAAGATGAACGGGTCGTATTCCCGGAAGTACTTGAAGTTCCGCAGGAAGGCGGCGAAGTCGCTCTCGCTGCGCAGGAACGGGTCCGGCCGCTTGATGATGCGGGTGTCGATGTCGACCCAGATGATCGGCCGCTTATGCTCCTCCAGCTTGCGGGAGTAGTAGTTGACCTTGTAGCGGCAGATGTCGGCCCAGTTGGCGTCCGGCCCGAGCTTGACCTCCTCGAAATCATATTCGATGTCGAGCTTCTTGCAGTCCTCGGCCAGGTGGTAAGCGGAGTCATAATAATACTGCTTCCCGCCGTAGAAGCTGACGACGACGGCTTCCTTATCCATGGCGTGCCTCTTCGAGCTGGAGCAGCAGGGTGGTCTCGTCGAGCTGGGCGATCTCGTAGATCGGCCGCTCGACCAGGTCGGATTCGCCGAAGGTGAAGATCCGCCGGCCCTCGCGGGCGATCTCCGACCCCAGGAAGCTCTCGATCGCGTTGCGCACCGCCGGCAGGTCGGCCGCCTCGACGATGACATGCGGCGAGCGCGAGCGGATCGCCCGGATGCAGTCGGCCCGGTCGCGGGCCGGCTGGCCCGACAGGCGCAGCCGCACCAGGCTCGCGTCGTCGCAGGCCTTGGACAGCTGCTTCGCATCGGCCGTATCGCACAGCTTGATCGCCGCCCCGCCGCCCTTGCCGTTGAGGGCGCGGTACTGCTTCAGGATCGGCTCGCCCTTGCTCTTCTCATAGGCCACCGACACCGACCCGGCCTTGGAGACCAGGGAGCCAAAGGCCGAGGCGAAGTAGAGGAAGCCGGGGTCGAGATCGACCACCTTGTCGCCCGGCTTCAGCACCTTGGCGGCGCAGGCCAGCGTGCTGTTGCGCCAGCGCCGGGCCTCGATCTCCTGCAGCTCGGCCTCGGCGCCGCCGACCGGCACGGCCAGCTGGATGGCATCGGCCGTGGTCACCACGACATGGTCCGGCAGCACGATCTCCTGGTTCTTCGACGGTTCCTCGGCCACGGCCGTTGCCGCAGGCTCCGGCGCCCTGGCCGCTGGCGGCGGATCGATCGCGATGGCCTCGACCGCGACGGCCGGCTTGCGGTCGAAGGCGGCCGCGAACTGCTCGACATTGTCCCGCGCGCCCGCGATCGCCGCCGACCGCTCCGCCTCGCCGACCGGCTGGACGAACTCGATCGCGTCGCCGATCCGCAGGTTGCGGTTGGCGTGGTCGAGCAGGATCGCGGCGCGGGTCAGCGACGGGAAGCGCTCGGCCAGCGCCCGGCCGCTCTTGCTGGTCGGGCCGCAGACCTGGACCAGCGGCGTCCGCCCCATCACCGAGAACAGCAGCCCGTGAAACCGGGAGCTCACGGCCAGGCCGGCCGAGGCGTACAGGTCCATGATCGCCGAGACGTCGAACTCGGCCGCCTTGACCACATGGATCTCGCGCCGCTGCCGCAACCGCTCGTAGATCGCCTCGTCATCGACCGAATGCACGACGCCGACCACGGTGGTGTAGCCCTTGCCGAGGGAATCGATCGTCTCGTCGAGATAGGCGTCGATCGTGCTGTCGCGCTTGGCCAGCCAGCTTTCCAGGCTGTGGCTGAGCGACAGCACGGCGAGGTTCGGGTCGCGCCGGACCGGCACCGGCCGCGGCCCGTCGGCCAGCAGCAAGGCCAGATCGCCGGTGGTGTGGACGTTCTTCAGCCCCACCGTCTCGGTCAGGGTCTTGGCGTCGCTGTGCTCGCGCACCGTGACCAGCCGCGCCAGGGACAGCGCGTCCTTGTAGGCGGCGGCGCCGAGCGTGGTGCGGATGCCCTGGGCGCCGACGCCGAGCACGGCGGAGGGGATGCCGCGCTCATAGGCGTAGCGGATCGGCGCGGTGTAGTTCGAGACGTTGCTGAAGCTGCTGTCGTAGAGCAGCCCGCCGCCGCCGACCACGACCAGGTCGGCGCCGTCGATCACCGAGTAGTCGGGGTTGGGGCCGACCAGCTCGACCTGGTCGAAGCCGTTGCGGTATAGCACCTCGCGGGCGCCGAAGCTGACCGCGTCGTCGCCGACATTGCCGACGCCGAAGGCCGAGACCACCACCGCCCGCCGGTCCGCCGCCCGCTTCTCGACAGACGACGGCCGCACGCGGATGTCGCGCTTGACGTAGTCCAGCACCGGCTGGCTGTGGCGGCGCCGGGCGACGTCCAGCACCGACGGCTTGGTGCCGCCGCCATGCCGGGCGAACACCACGAAGACCTCGTTGGCGTGCACGATATCGCCATGGATCACCAGCGCCTGCAGGCTCTGCCGCGGCAGGCGGGGCATCAGCCCCTTATGCACGATCGCGCGATCGGGAACCGGCGATTTCAGCTGCGCCGCCGCGCTGTACGGGATGATCCGGGCGTTGGCGAGATCCTTCGTCAAGGTTTCGAACAGATAGTCTGGAACCAGAACCTCATCGCCCGGCGCAAGCTTCAGCGCCGAGATCATGTCCTTATGGTGCTTATCCACTGTCCCCTCCGAGAAACCGTTGAAAGGGGGAGGGTGGCGCGACCAGCTTTCCGCGACTCCGGAAGGGCCTCTTCCGGAATCGCGGCATGACGGGCCCGAACCCGCCGGCACGGCCGGCAGGCGGTGGCTGTCATCGCTGGAACGCTCGGATATCGGCGCTACGGGGCGTCGGGTCTCGCTCTGGGACGCCGGTGGTCGCTCGATTCCATCTGATCCCCCTTCACTGAGGTGCGCGGCCGCCAGCAGCCGTCCGGACAAGCCGGCATCAGCCGATAGTCGCGACCGCCTTCCCCGGGTTTGGGTCCCAGATCAGGCACAATGGCGCCGAAGCGCCATTCGCCCCGCAGGCTGAACGCCTTGCGATAGGGTTCGTCGGCCGCAGGCCACAGATCTTTTCTGGCATCGTTCATGCTGCAGCGCAATCAATAATTCTTCTGATCTTCATGCCTATAGCAAAGATTAGAACTTATATCATTATCTAATAATTAGCGCCTCAAAAATCATAGATTTTATACATCCTTTACTTGAATGAAAGACTTCAGTCTCCACACTAGGATCATCCGCCAGATTTAGCAACCCCGCATGATTCACACCTCGCCGCGAAAATCATGGATTCTGATTTCAACGCTAGGGCATGCCGGCAGACCTCCACCGAAATCTAGTGAGCCCCACCAGAGCTCAGGCCGCCGCCTTGCGTCGCTCCAGTTGCCGGATCGCGTCGGCGAGCGGCCGGGCGGCGTCGTCATAGCCGTCCCAGGCGGAGCCTTTCGCCAGCAGGCCGGGCGCGGTGCGCAGGGTATAGCGCTTCGGATCGAGCCCCTTGCGCACCTGGTCCCAGGTCAGCGGCATCGACACCGTTGCCCCCGGCCGGGCCCGCGGCGACAGCGGCGCCACCGCGGTCGACATCCGGTCATTGCGCAGATAGTCGAGGAAGATGCGGCCCTGGCGCTTGGCCTTGGCCATGTTGACGAGGTAGCGGTCCGGCGCGTCGCCGGCCATGCGCACGCAGATCTCCTTGGCGAAGCCCTTGGCCGTCGCCCAGTTCGGCCCGCCGGCGCGCGAAGCGGCCAGCGGCGTCACCACATGCAGCCCCTTGCCGCCGGTGGTCTTGCAGAAGGGGACGAGGCCGACCGCCTCCAGCCGGTCCTTCAGCTCGCGCGCCGCGTCGATCACCGCATCGAAGCCGAGGCCGGGGCCGGGGTCGAGGTCGAACACCAGCCGCCCCGGCCGGTCGGGGACGCCGGGCCAGCAATTCCAGGGGTGCAGCTCCAGCCCGCCCGACTGCGCCACCGCCGCCAGCCCTTCGATCCGGTCGATCTGGATGTAGGGCTTGCGGTCGCCCGCCACCTTGACCAGCGAGATCAGGCTGGACGTGCCGGGCATGGCATGGCGCTGGAAGAAGATCTGGCCGCCGATCCCGTCCGGCGCGCGCAGGACCGAGCAAGGCCGGCCCTTGATGTGCGGCAGCATCCAGGGGCCGACCGCCTCCAGATACAGCGCCAGATCGTGTTTGGTCACCGGCTCGCCGTCGCCCGCATCCGGCCACAGCGCCTTGTCGGCATGGGACAGGGACACGCCCATGACCGTCGCCTTGGACAGGCCGTGGGGCCGCGAAGGCTTCGCCGGGGCCTGGGCCGAGGCCGGCTCCGCCGGCTGGGCCGGGGTCGGCTCCGCGAGCTTGGTCTTGGCCGCCGGCGCCGGGGCCTCGGCCTCGACCTCCTTGGCCGGCTTGTCCTCGCGCAGCCCCTTGAACGAGGCCTGGCGGACCATGCCGGAGCCGGTCCAGCCGGCGAATTCGATCTCGGCCACCAGCTCCGGCCGCACCCAGTGCACGCCACGCTCCTTGCGCGGCGCGCCGGGGCCGGTGAAGGGCGATTTATCCGCCTCGACCGCCTTCAGCCGCGGCAGCAGCCGCTCCACCTTGGCGGCGCCGTAGCCGGTGCCGACCCGGCCGATATGGACCAGGTGGTCGCCGCGATGGACGCCGACCAGCAGCGAGCGGAACCGGTTGCCGGTGGTCGACCAGCCGCCGATCACGACCTCTTCGCCACCGCGGCACTTGGCCTTGGTCCAGCGGTCGCCGCGGCCGGACTGATAGGCGGCGTCGAGCCGTTTCGAGATGATGCCTTCGAGCTTCAGGCTGCAGGCGGAGCGCAGCACCGCGTCGCCCGCCTCCTCGAAATGGTCGACATAGCGGATGGTCGAGGTGGCGTCGCAGCCCTGCGCCTCCAGCAGCTCGCGCAGCCGCGCCTTGCGCTGCGACAGCGGTTCCGGCCGCCAGTCCTGGTCGCCCTCGACCAGCAGGTCGAAGGCGAAGAAGATCAGGTCGCGGCTGTTCCCCTCCGACAGCGCCACCTGCAGCGCCGCGAAGTCGGGATGGCCGTGCTCGTCCAGCGCCACCGCCTCGCCATCGACGATGCCGTCGGGCCAGCCCTTCGCCGCATCGGCGATAGCCTGGAAGCGATGGGTCCAGTCGAGGCCCTTGCGGGTCTTCAGCGTCGCCGTGCCGTCTTCGATCCGCAGCTGCAGGCGATAGCCGTCGAACTTGATCTCATGGCCCCAGCCGGCGCCGCCGGGCGGCCGGTCGACCGAGATGCAGAGCTCCGGCGGGATGAAATCCGGCATCGCCGAGGCGGCGGCCTTCGCCTTGCGGCGGCGCGGCGCCAGTGTCTTGGCCGCTGCCGCTTCCGGCTTGGCGGCGGAGTCCCACACCGCATCCGCCCGCACCGTCTTCCGGCCGCCCAGCATGAAGGGCTTCGGACCGCGGCCCCGGCCGGCCGCGATCTCGGCCATGGCGCGGCCGGAGGCGACCGACCGGTCCTCGGCCAGGACCGCATCGCCGTCGGCCTCGACCGCATGCTCGTCGCGATGCTTGATCAGCAGCCAGTTGGTGCRCTTGCCACGGGTGCGGTCCCGCTTCAGCCGCACCAGCACCCAGCTGCCGTGCAGCCGGTCGCCGTCCAGCGAGAACTTCAGCTCGCCCTTGGCCAGCTGCTGCTGCGGCGACATGCGCCCCTCCGGCTGCCAGAAGCCGCGGTCCCACAGCTGGACCGAGCCGCCGCCATATTGCCCTTTGGGAATCGTGCCTTCGAAATCGCCATAGGCCAGCGGATGGTCCTCGACCTCCACCGCCAGGCGCTTGTCATGCGGGTCGAGCGACGGCCCCTTGGTCACCGCCCAGGATTTGAACACACCGTCCAGCTCCAGCCGCAGGTCGTAGTGCAGCCGGGTCGCCGCGTGCTTCTGGATCACGAAGCGCAACCGGTCCGACGACGCGACGCCGGTCGCGTCGCTCGGCTCGGCGGTCTTCTCGAAATCGCGCTTGCGCCGGTAGGTCGACAGGCTGTCCTTGGCCATCGCTTTCGCCTGACAGTTCCGCTGCTTCTGGAACGATGCGCGCGAACCGGCAGTTCCGGAAGACCTTAGAGGCCATTTGGAAATGCGCTGGCGAGAGTCGGCTGGCGGTGATTTCGAGAACCGGCGCGCAGCGGACGTTTGAGTCCGTGAGCACCGGAAGCT
Source organism: Inquilinus sp. YAF38 (assembly GCF_052113205.1). NCBI lineage: Bacteria > Pseudomonadati > Pseudomonadota > Alphaproteobacteria > Rhodospirillales > Rhodospirillaceae > Inquilinus > Inquilinus sp. YAF38. The sequence continues at coordinate 31,128 of NZ_JBFRCU010000034.1, forward strand.
TCGAGCCCGCCGTCAGACGGCCGCGCCAGTAGCATTTACAAATGGTCTCTATTGGGCGGACCAGCTGGCCTCCTGCACGCCGGACGCCGCGAACAGCTCCTCGACCGCCGGCGGCACCCTGCTGTCGTGCGGATATCCCATCCAGCGCAACTCGTAGCCCATCGTCCTGGACCGCGTGTCCGGCCGATGGGTGATCGAAGTGGCGGCAATGCGGAAGCCCGCCGCCGCCAACGCGGCTTCGATCCCGGCGGGATCGAAGCGGTCGAGATCCACGGTCAGGCTCAGGCTGGCCTTGCGCTCCTGCTGCACCCGGTCCTCCAGCCGCTTCAGCCCCCACAGCACCACCAGGCCGATGGCGAAGGCGATGCCGCCCAGGATCAGCTCGCCGGCGCCGAAGCACAGCCCCATCACCGTGACGAACCACAGCGTCGCCGCCGTGGTCACGCCCAGCACCAGGTCGCCGCGATGCAGGATCGCGCCGCCGCCGATGAAGCCGATGCCGGACAGGATGCCGAGCGGCAGGCGCATCACATCCATCTGGACGAAGGACTCGCTGGTCTTGCCGGTGGTGAACAGCAGCAGGTTGGCCAGCACCAGCGAGAAGGCGGCGGCGAGGCAGACCAGCAGATGGGTGCGCAGCCCCGCCGGGCGGCCATGGGTGCTGCGGTTCCAGCCGATGATCGCGCCGGCCAGGGTGGCGAGCGCGATCCGCAGCAGCAAATCGGGCCAGGTCGGGAACAGCGGCATTGGCGACGCCTTGCGGACGAACATGCGATTCAGGAACCTGACGCGACGCCCGGCCGTTCCTTCCGGGATCGATTCGCTGCCGAGGACGAGATGGCGTCGCGCGCAACCTGGAAAGGCACACTGAAGCTGGGCTTCCTGTCCTGCCCGGTGGGGCTGTACACCGCTGTCGGCGAGGGCGACGAGATCCACTTCAACATGGTCAACCGGCGCAGCGGCCACCGGCTGCGGCGGCTGTTCGTCGATTCCGGCACCGGCAAGCCGGTGGAGCGCGACCAGCAGGTCAAGGGCTACGAGGTCGACACCGACCGCTATGTCGTGCTGACCGAGGAGGAGATCGAGGCGGCGATCCCGGACAGCACCAAGACCATCGAGATCGAGGCCTTCGTGCCGCGCGACCAGGTCGACCGCGTCGCCATCGACCGGCCCTACTACCTGGCGCCGACCGATGCTGTGGGGGCCGAGGCCTTCGCCGTGATCCGGGCGGCCTGCGAGAAGGCCGGGGCGGTCGGCATCGGCCGCACCGTGCTGTTCCGGCGCGACCGGGTGGTGATGCTGTGCCCGGAGGGCCCAGGCTTCCTGGCCAATCTGCTGCATTTCGAATACGAGATGCGCGACGAGGCCCAGGCCTTCGACGACATCCCGAACGTCAAGATCGCCGGCGAGATGCTGGACCTGGCCAAGCACATCATCGGCCAGAAGAAGGGCAGGTTCGAGCCGGACAGGTTCGAGGATCGCTACGAGACGGCGCTGATGGAGCTGATCCGGGCCAAGCAGCGCGGCGAGACGATCAAGGCTCCGCCGGCGCCGAAGCGCGGCCAGGTGATCGACCTGATGGCGGCCCTGCGCGAGAGTGCGGGGGTCGCCGCGAAATCCGGCCGCAAGACTGCGGCGAAATCCAAACCCGCGGCGAAGTCCAAGACCGCCGCCAGGAGCAAGACGAAGAGCAAGGCCCCCACCGCCAGCACCACGCGCCGGAAGGCGAGCTGATCATCGGAAAGAACCGACGCATTTCCTCTCTCACTTGCAAGACCGTTTAAGAACCCCCGATCCGTCATCCCCGCGAAAGCGGGGATCTCGTAACGCTTCGGACTGGAAAGAGATTCCCGCTTTCGCGGGAATGACGGCAAGGGATGGATTGCCATTCTGAAAAGGACCCGCCAGGCGGGAGAGGCAACCCGCTGATTCACCACCAAAAATGCGATCGCTGTAGTATTACCGGCCGTCCATGTTCATGCTGTGTTCCATGGACATGGCGCAATCCGACTCCGACGAGATCAAGCCGACCGATGCCGACATGCATTGGACGGGATGGGCGCTGGATGCGTTGCGCGAGCTGGTCCAGTCCGACCTGCGCACCAAGCGGATGATCGAGCGGCAGCAGGACAGGACGCCCGCGGGGCCGGACACACCGGATTTCGGGCTGACGCAGTCGCGGCTGTCCCGGTCGGTGCGGCTGTCGCTGGCGATGACCGAGCGGATCCGCACCGACTATCTGATGCGCCGGGAAAAGCGCAAAGCATCGGGCGAGCAGGAGCGCCGGCGGCAGCGCCGGGAGCAGGCCGCGGAGGCGGTGGTCCAGGCGGTGACGCGGCCCGACGACGCCGACGACGTCGAGCGCGTGCGGAAGCTGGTGCGGGAGAGGCTGGTCGAGGACGAGATCCTGGACGTGCAGATCGACACGCTGTCGCCGGAGGAGTTCCTGCAGGCGGTGTGCCGCAAGATCGGCCGCCCGCCACGCCCGATCCGGACGCCCCAGGGTATGGATGACGTCGCAGAGTCGGAGGCCGCCGAAGGCCTCGCCGATTGCGAGCCTGCGAAGGATTGGTCTGTCGAGCCGGATGAGTCCGGCGCCGGCCGGCCTGTGCCGGAGCCGCCGAAACCGGACAGCAGCTGAGCGCTGCGTCACCCGCCATGTTTGCCGATCACCAGCCTGCCCAGCCTTCCAGTCTCCCCCTCCCCTTGCGGGAGGGGGTTGGGGGAGGGGTCTGCGCGCGTCCGCGCGCCGATGGCTGAAGGAAGGCTGGACCAAGCGCGGGCCCGCCGGTCCGGGCTGCGGCCCCCCTCCCGCAAGGAGATGGGGAAAATCTATTCCGGAAAGGCGGAGGTCACTCTGAAACGATCCCGCCCCTCATCGCTTCCGCTTGTCGGACTCCAGGCTCTTGCGCAGGGCGGCCATCAGGTCGATGACCTTGCCGGTCTCCTCCTCGGCCTTCGGCTTCGGCGCTTCGACGGTCTTGCCCTTCTTCTTGCGGGCGATGATCTTCCGCAGCGAGGCCTGGACCCGGTCGCCGAGCAGGTCCGCGCTCCAGTCGACCGTCCGCTCCTTGATCACCGACAGGGCCAGCTTCATGGCATCTTTCGGGGGCGCGGCCGGCTTGATGCCGCCGAAGATGTCCTTTTCGTCCCGAACCTCGTCGGCCTGGCGCAGGGTCCAGACGATCATGCCCTTGCCGCGCGGCTCGATCATGACCGGCCGCTCGCGGCGATACAGCACCAGCTTCGACAGCCCGACCATCCCGGTCGCAACCATCGCCTCGCGGATGACGCTGAACGCCTCCTCGCCGACCGGCTCGCTCGGCGACAGGTAATGCGGCCGGTCGCGCCACACCAGGCCGACCTCGGCGCGCGGGACGAAGCGGTCGATATCGAGCGTCCGGGTGGTCTCCAGGGCCACAGCGGAGAACTCGTCATCGGTCAGGACGACATAGTCGTCCTCGCCGACCGGATAGCCGCGCATCTGGTCGTCATCGGCCACCGGCTTGCCGGAGACGCTGTCGACATACTGGCTGACGACGCGGTTGCCGGTCGCCTCGTTCAGCGTGTGGAAGCGCACCCGCTCCGCCTGGGTGACCGCCGGCGTCATCTCCACCGGACAGGTCACCAGGCTGAGCTTGAGATAGCCGGACCAGAAGCTGCGGGCTGCCATCGGCCGTCTCCGCGACGATTTCCCCTGCCGGAGAAAGCGCCGAGGCCGGCCGGCGGTTCCCTGCCGGCCCGGCTTGGTCTTACTTGGCCGCTGCCTTGCGGCCCCGCTTCGCCGGTGCCGGCGGCGGCGCCGGCGGCTCGACCGYGCGGCGGGTGCCGAGGCCGATGCTCTTGGCCAGCGTGCTGCGCTGCTTGGCGTAGTTCGGCGCGACCATCGGATAATCGGCCGCCAGTCCCCAGCGCTCGCGATACTCGTCCGGGCTCATGTTGTAGGCCGCCTGAAGATGCCGCTTCAGCATCTTCAGCTTCTTGCCGTCCTCGAGGCAGACGATGTAGTCGGGCGTCACCGATTTGCGGATCGGCACCGCCGGTTCCGGCCGGCTCTGCACCGGCGTCGAAGGCTTGCCCAGTCCGGTCAGCGCGCCATAGACCTGCTCGATCAGCGCCGGCAGGTCGTTCGGGGCGACACTGTTGTGCGAGACATGAGCAGCCACGATCTGAACGGTGTGCTTCCGCAACTCATCTGTCGGCTTCAAATCATCGGCGACGTCCGCACCCATCTAATCTCTCCTGTGAATGGATTCGAAATAGATATCTCATTCCGGAGATAGGTCCAGACTTATTTGTACAAGTCGAGACGATTAACGCTCGAACAGTTTCGTTGAGCGCGCAGGTTTCGGCCCGGAAAACGCAAGTTCGGGCGCGGCCCGCCGCCCTGATCACGGCGGCGGAAACCAAGGAACGCGGCGCCGGGCGGCGGTTTGCCGCGCCTGGCGCCGCCTCGATTTCACAGCACGAAGTCGGCGGCGACCAAGCCGATGGCGCCGGTCAGCTGGATGTGGAAATCGGAGACGCCGTCGCCGTTGAGATCGCCGGCGATGGTGGTGACGGCGCCGTCGGAGGCGTAGCGCAGCTGGCCGGCGACGCCGGTATAGAGGCTTGTGCCGATGAAGCTGAAGGCCTGGTCGCCGGCGGCGCCGGTGTTGGCGTCGATCGCCGACAGATCGATCTTGTCGGCCTGGACGTGGCTGAAGTCGGTGATCCGGTCGGCATTGGCCCCGACCGGGCTGTCGGCCGCGCCGGCATAGACGAAGCGGTCCGCCCCGGCGCCTCCGGCCAGCGTGTCCTTGCCGCCCGCCCCGGTGAGCACATCGTCGCCGTTCCAGCCCTGCAGCCCATTGGCCCCGCCATTGCCGGTGAGGCTGTCGCTGCCCTGGCTCCCCGACAGGGTCTCGATGCCCTGCAGGTCGTCGCCCTCGGCGTCGCCGCCGGTGTTGGGACCGCCGATCGCGAGGCTGGCCGAGACCCCGACCGCGCTGATGTAGTAGCTGGCCGTGTCGGTGCCGTCGCCGCCGTTCAGGTAGTCTGCCCCAGCGCCGCCGCGGAGCACATCGTTGCCGCCATTGCCGTTGATGAGGTCGGTGCCGGCGCTGCCCGTGACGGTGTCGCCGCCCGAGCCGCCGAAATATTCGAGGCTCTCGACATTGATCGCGGTCATGCCGTCGCTGCCGGTGGCGGAGGTGCCGCTGAAGGTCAGGGTCATCGCCGCGGTCTCGCCGCTGTCATCGACCGAGATCCGGTCGATGCCGGCGCCGCCGTCGATGTGGTCCACCACCGGCCCGGCGGCCACCGCCGCAGCCGGGGCGATGTTGTCGCCGCCGACGAACAGCCGGTCGCCGGGCGACAGCACGTCGTCGCCGGCGCCTCCGTTCAGGATGTCGCTGCCGGCACCGCCGGCAAGGTCGTCATTCCCGGCCCCGCCCGTGATGGTCTCGGCGCCGGAACCGCCGTAATAGCTCAAGGTCTCGACATTGATCGCCGAGATCCCGAGCAGGCCGATGGAGACGCTGGTGCCGACCAGCGCCGCGGTGACGTTCTGGCCGCCCTCGCGATAGTCGATGACCAGCCTGTCGATGCCAGTCCCGCCATCGACCGAGTCCAGGATGCCGGCCTGGATCGTGTCATTGCCGTCGCCGCCCAGCAGCTCGTCATGGGCTCCGTCCTCGGTCGACAGGTCGTAGGGCGCCGTGGAGCCCTGGACGCCGCCGAACAGCTGATCGGCGCCGGCGCCGCCTTCCAGCCGATCCTCGCCGGCACCACCATATTGGATGTCGTCGCCCGTGCCACCCCGGAGGGTATCGACCCCATCGCCGCCGACCAGCCAGTCGGTGCCGGCGCCGCCATCGAGCGTGTCGTCACCCCCGGCGTCGAACAGTCGGTCGTTGCCGTCGAGCCCGGCAAGGATGTCGTTGCCGTCGCCGCCGGAAAGGTCATTCGCGCCAGCCGAGCCGGTCAGCGTGTCGGCGAGGGCCGAGCCCACGAGGTCCTCGACATCGCCGGAGATCAGGTCCCCTTGGGCGTCGCCGCCGGATCCGGCGCCGCCGATGGTGGCGGTCACGCCTGCCGCGCTGCCAAAGTAGCTGACCGTGTCGAAGCCGGCGCCGCCGACCAGAAGATCGGCCCCGGCTCCGCCCCAGAGCGTGTCGTTGCCGTCCTCGCCATAGATCGCATCGGCACCGCCGAGGCCGTGGAGCCCGTCATCGCCGCCGAGACCGTGAATGACGTCGTCGCCGGCCGTGCCGAAGATGACATCGTCGCCGGAGCTTCCCGAGAAAATAGCCATGCCCGATCTCCCAGTCGAAGACGCCAAGCCAATTCTATGACCAAAAGCGGCCATTCAAGGACCGATCGGCCACAAAAGTGGCGGGCCCCGGCCCGAGCGGCTGCTGCTCCACGATAGGCGTCGGCCGGCGGCTTGTCGCCGCAAGAACGGCAGGACTGCGACGCCATGGCCCGGACGGCCGGGCTGGCCGCGCCCGGAAACCCGGTTAAGATCGTCCCGGCCCGCTCGACACGACAGGACCCGATCCATGGTGCAGCACGGTCGAACCCCAGGCATCCGGCGCAGCGCCGCCCTCGCCGCGGCGTTGCTGCTCGGCCTGCTGTCCGCGGCCCGGGCCGAGCCGGCCTTCACCGATCCCTGGCCCGCGGTCGGCGACGCCGCCGGGCGGATCGTGGCGGTGCCGAGCCACAGCCCCTTTGTGCCGTCCGAGATCGGGCCCGAGGCCCCGTCCACCCCGGCGCGCGTCACCTACTACCCGCCCACTGGTGCTGACGCGACGCGGAAGGCGCCGGCCGTGGTGCTGCTGCACGGCGCCGCCGGCATCGACGAGAACCGCGAGCCGACCTATGCCCGACAGCTGGCGGCGATGGGCATCGGCGCCGCCGTGGTCGACGTGTTCGGGGCGCGCCGCGACCTGGCCACCAGCTTCACCGACCGGGTGATCGAGATCACCGAGACCATGGCGTTGGCCGACGCCTACGCCACCCTGGCCTGGCTGAAGGCGCGGCCGGAGATCGACGGCAGCCGGGTCGCGGTGTGGGGCTTCTCCTACGGCGCCATGGCCAGCATCGTCGCCACCAACGCCGCCATCGCCGACCGCTTCGCGGCGCTGTACCGGCTGGGCGACACGCGCTTCGCCGCCCATGTCGCCTTCTACGGCCCCTGCATCATCGGCTTCGAGGAGCCGCGCACCACCGGCGCGCCAGTGCTGATGGCCTGGGGCGACCGCGATGCCATCATGGACCCGGCCGACTGCCAGACCACCGCGGCGACGCTGCGCCAGGGCGGTTCGCAGGTCCGGACCATCACCTATCCCGGCGCCGTGCACCAATGGGACGGCAGCCGCCCGGGACCGCGGCCGATCGGCCGGCTGCTGAACGACTGCGACTTCCAGGTCGAGCGCGACCTGACGGTGCGCGACGGCAATCTCGGCATCGCCATGGGCGGCAGCTTCACCCGCAAGCTGATCCTGGCCAATTGCGTCGGCAGCGAGGGCTATCTGATCGGCCGCGACGACGCCGTGCGGGCCGGGTCGGACCGCGACGTGGCCGCCTTCCTGTCGGCCGCCTTCGGCCTGGCCAAGCGCAGCTGATGCCCGCACTCCTTCGGCTGCTTGCAGCCTTGGCCCCGCTGGTGCCGGCGCTGCGCGCTTTGGCGCCGCAGCCGGTGACGGCGGCCGAGCGGCTGGCCGCCTTCCCGACCGGCGGCCTGCCGCTGTCACGCCCGGTCGACATCCGCTGGAACGGCCACCAGATCCCCTTCGTCGAGGCCGAGACCGACGGCGACCTGGCGGTGGCGCTGGGCCTGGTCCATGCCCATCTGCGCGGCGGCCAGATCGCGCTGATGAAGCGGGTGGCGCAGGGCCGCCTGTCGGAGATCGCCGGGCCGGTGGCGCGCGACATCGACCATGCGCTGCGCATCCTCGACTACGGCCACGCCGCCGACACGGTGATCGACCGCATGCCGGCGGACAGCCGCGCCTTCGCCGAGGCCTTCGTCACCGGCGTCAACGCCTATCACGCGCTGGAGCGGGCGCCGCCGCCGGAATTCGCCCTGCTGGGGCTGCGGCACGAGCCCTACACGCTGCGGGATATGTGGACGATCGGCCGGCTGGCCGGCAGCGACATCAACTGGGTGGCCTATTTCGGCCTGCTGCGCGACCGCGGCACGCCCGGCTTCGCCGAGGCGTGGGCCCGCACGCTGAGGGCCGGCGCCAACGCCGTCACCAGCTTCACCCTCGACAGCCGGCAGGCGGCGCTGGCCACCCTGCTGACCGCGACCGGCCGCACCGGCAGCAACAGCGTCGCCGTGGCCGCGTCGCACAGCGCCACCGGCGGGGCGATGATCGCCAGCGACCCGCATCTGTCGCTGTCGCTGCCCAATCTCTGGCTCGTCGCCGGCATGCGCTCGCCCGGCTACCACATGGCCGGGCTGATGGTGCCGGGCCTGCCCTTCGTCGCGGTCGGCCGCAGCCTGCACCTGGCCTGGGGCGGCACCAACATGCGCGCGGCGTCGAGCGACCTGTACGACGTCAGCGCCCTGCCGGAAGCGGAGATCCAGACCCGCGAGACGGTGATCCGCACCCGGTTCTGGCGGCGCGCCCGGCGCAAGCTCCGCCGGACGCGCTTCGGCCCGATCATCAGCGACGCCAAGGTGGCGCGCAGCCGGCCGGGCGACACCATCGCCCTGCGCTGGATCGGGCATGAGGCGACCGACGAGGTCACCGCCCTGCTGCGCGCCAGCCGCGCCACGACGCCGGAGGCGTTCCGCGCCGCCTTTGCCGGCTTCGGCGTCTCGGCCCAGAACATGCTGGTGGCCGGGGCGGACGGGCGGATCGGCCAGATCATGGCCGCGACCCTGCCGGTCCGCACCCGCTTCCCGCCGGCCGACCCGGTGCTGGATGCCGGCAACCCGGACACCCATTGGCACGGCCTGGTCGATGCCCCGGACCTGCCCTGGACCGCCGACCCGCCGGACGGGGTGCTGGCCACCGCCAACAATCGGCCGACCGACACTGCCTTGCCGGTCGGCTTCTTCTTCTCCGCCGATGAGCGGGTGCGGCGCCTCTATGCCCTGTTGCGCGCCAAGGACCGGCTGACGCCGGAAGATCTGGCGGCGCTGCAGGCCGACACGGTGTCGCCGGATTCCGGCGCCCTGGCCCGGCACCTGGTCGAGGCGATCCGGGCGGCCGGGATCGGCGGCGAGCAACCCGGCTTCCTCGACCGGCTGGCCGGCTGGGATGGCGACTACACCGCCGGATCGGCCGGCGCCCCGGCCTTCGAGGCGCTGCTGCACCACCTGGTGCCGCGGGTCTACGGCGCCGAGACCATCGACGCCATGCCGCGGCTGATGGCGCAGTGGAACGCGATCACCGCCTTCCTCGGCGAGGACCTGGCGGCGCTGGCGCCGGACCGTCGTCGGCAGGTGCTGGCCGAGGCGGTCGGGCTGGCCGCGATCGATGCCGCCCCGATCCCGAGCTGGGGCGAGATGCACCGGATGCGGGTGGCCCATATCCTGGCCGCCCTGCCGGTGCTCGGCCGCTTCTTCGTGTTCGGCGACTACCCGACCGGCGGGTCGCGCGAGACGCCGATGAAGACCGCGCACGGGCTGGTGCGCGGCCGGCACAACGCCAGCTACGGCTCGATGGCCCGGCACGTCGCCGACATGTCCGACCCCGATGCCAGCTGGGTCACGCTGTTCGGCGGCCAGGATGGCTGGCTGGGCAGCGCGGGCCTGACTGACCAGATCCCGCTGTGGCGCGAGCGCCGGTCGATCCACCTGCCGCTGCGGCCCGAGACGGTGGCGCGGGAGTTCCCGACCCTCACCCGCCTGTCGCCGCGATGATCGACGCCACCCCAGCCTTCCGGCTGGCGGCGGCGCTGCGGCGCCGGCGGCTGCAGCGGCTGGATCCGGTGGAGAGCCAGCGCCGCACGCTGCTGCAGCTGCTGCGCCGTGCCGCCGGCACCCGCTTCGGCCGCGACCACGGCTTCGGCCGCATCGCTGACGTCGCCGCCTTCCAGGCGGCGGTGCCATTGCGCCGCTATGAGGAGATGTGGCGCGACTACTGGCAGCCGGCCTTCCCGGTGCTGCAGGATGTGTCCTGGCCCGGCCGCATCCCGTACTTCGCCCTGTCCTCCGGCACCACCAGCGGCAGCTCCAAATACGTGCCGGTCAGCGACGCGATGCGTCGGTCCAACACCCGCGCCGCCTTCGACCTGGCCACCTGGCATCTCGGCGCCCGGCCGGGCAGCCGGATGTTCGGCGGCCGCAGCCTGATGCTGGGCGGCAGCACGACGCTGACCGAGCACACCCCCGGCATCTTCAGCGGCGACCTCAGCGGCATCGCCGCCCGCACCCTGCCGCCCTGGGCCCGGCCCTTCGTCTTCCCGGGACCGGAGCTGGCCCTGCTGACCGACTGGGAGGAGAAGCTGGACCGCATCGCCCGCGGGTCGCTGGAGCTGCCGATCCGCAGCGTCTCCGGCACCACCAGCTGGCTGCTGCCCCTGCTGGAACGGGTGCGCGAGCTGCGCCGGGCCCGCGGCGACGCGCCCGACCCGCCCTATCCGTCGCTCGACCTGCTGGTGCCCGGCGGCGTCGCCCTGGCGCCCTACCGGCCGCGGCTGGAGCGGCTGATCGCCGGCACCGACGCCGAGATCCGCGAGGCCTATGCCGCCAGCGAGGGCTTCATCGCGCTGCAGGACGGCCGCGTAGGCGAGGGTCTGCGGCTGAGCCTCGACCACGGGCTGTTCCTGGAGTTCGTGCCGGTCGAGGAGGTCGGCTCATCCCGGCCGACCCGGCACTGGATCGCCGATGCCGAGCCTGACGTGAACTACGCGGTGGTGGTGACCAGCTGCGCCGGCCTGTGGGCCTATGTGCTGGGCGACACGGTGCGGCTGGTCGGCCGCGACCCGCCGCGCATCCTGATCACCGGCCGCACCAGCTACGGCCTGTCGGCCTTCGGCGAGCACCTGATCGCGGAGGAGGTCGAGCGCGCCATCGCCGACGCCGCCGCCACGATCGGCGCCGACATCGCCGATTTCGCGGTGATGGCCGTGTTCCCGGACGAGGCCACGCCGGTCGGTCGCCATCGCTGGTTCGTCGAATTCGCCGAGAGGCCGGGAGAGGCCGATTCCGCCCGCTTCGCCGCCACGCTCGACACGAGGCTGTCGGCCCTGAACGACGACTACGCCGCCCATCGCGCCGGCGGCACCGGCATGGGTCCGCCCGAGGTAGTGGCCATACCGCCCGGCCGTTTCGCCGCCTGGATGAAGTCCCGCGGCCGGCTGGGCGGTCAGAACAAGGTGCCGCGGCTGGTCGCCGACCCTGGGCTTGCGGCCGAGCTGGCGGCGTTCATGGCGGGTTCCTGATGCGCCGCCCGATCCATCAGCGTCGGGTCGTCGTTGCGCACGGCGTTGACTCGGACCGAGACCGGATAGGCCTCGACCGGCAGGTCGGCGGGCGGCGTCAGCAGGGCCTGCAGCTGCGCCGGCGATGCCGCGTCCTCGCCCAGCCAGGCGGGCCACTGCTCCGGCTCCAGCATCACCGGCATGCGGTGATGGATCGGCCGCAGCCGCTCGATCGCATCGGCGGTGACGATGGTGAAGGTCCGCACCCACTCCTCCGACTGCGGGTCCTTCCAACCCTCCCACAGCCCGGCGAAGAGCATCGGCCGGCCGTCCAGGCGGCGGACGAAATGCGGCGTGCGGTCCGGCGCCCATTCGTAGAAGCCGTCGGCCGGGACCAGGCAGCGCCGGGCCTGGAACGCCTTGGCGAAGCTGCGCCGCTCGGCCAGGGTCTCGGAGCGCGCGTTGATCAGCTTGGCGCCGCCCTTGAGGTCCTTCTCCCAGCTTGGCACCAGACCCCAGCGCAGCAGGTCGATCGCCCGCCGCCCGGTCTTGGGGTTGAACCGGACCACCGCGAGATCCTGGGTCGGCGCCGCGTTGTAGCGAGCCGGGATGTTCGGGACCGGACCTTCGGCGCCGACGATCGTGGCCAGCTCCTCCGGCGGCAGCTTATGGACGAACCGTCCGCACATCAGGCCGGCACCGGCAGCACATAGGGCCCGAGCAGCAGGCCGAACAACAGCATCAGCACCACCAGGGTCACCAGCGTCAGGCCGAAATGAGCGCCACGCTGGTCCTGCGGCACGCGCAGCACCAGCCCGGTGCCGCGATAGAGGATCGTCAGCGCGTAGCCGATCGCCAGCAGCACCAGCAGCACAGCGGCGGCGCCGGACAGCACCAGCTGCACGCCGGGGCCCAGCATCTCCGCGACGTAGACCGGCGTCATCGCCAGCGCCACCAGGACGAAGGCGGCATCGAAGTTGGCGATGGCGCCGAACATGCCGGCATAGAAGCGGATCACGGCGGCCATGACGAACAGCCCCGCCAGGTTCACCGCCACCCGTACCGCCAGGAACAGCACCAGCAGGCCGATCGGCGTTTCCACGTCGGAGACCGAGAGCAGCAGCGCCAGCAGCAGGAAGGCGCCGATCGAGGTCAAGATCAGCACCGGCAGGGCATGCTCGCGCACCACGATGCGCCAGCCCGGCGCCGGCACCCCATGGGCGGCCAGCGTGGCATCGGGTTCGAACAGCATGCCGCGCACGCGGCCCACCACAGCGGCGAGATCCAAAACCCGTCTCCAGCACGTCGTCGCGGTCCACAGGACCGTCCCCCTATGTGAGGGGATATGGCCCTGCCCCCGAGGGGCATGCAACCCCGCGCCTTGCAAGGCCGGGCCGCGCATGCCATGCCTGCCACGATGAAGCGGCAGATGCGACGGAGCAAGCCCGCGGCCCCAGGGTCGCGGCGTGAGATCGAACTGGTGGTCGAGCGTCTGGGCGGCGGCGGCGACGGTATCGGCATGGTCGACGACCTGCGCGTCTACGTGCCCTTCGCCGCGCCCGGCGACCGGGTGCGTGCCCGGCTGGGCCGGCCGGACGGCCAAGCCTATCGCGGCGAGTTCATCGAGCTGGTGCAGCCCGGCCCGAATCATCGCGAGCCGCCCTGCCCGCATTTCGGACCCTGCGGCGGCTGCCAGGTGCAGCATCTGGCACCGCCCGTCTATACCGAGTGGAAGCGCAGCCTGCTGGCCGGCGCCCTGGCCCGCGCCGGGCTGGAGACCGAGGTGGCGGCGCTGGTCGAGACCCCGCCGCGCAGCCGCCGCCGGGCCAGCCTGGCGGCGCGGCACGGCCGGTCGGGCGTGTTCCTGGGCTTCAACGAGGCGGGGTCAAGCCGGATCGTCGACCTGACCGACTGCGTGGTTATGCGGCCGGAGATCACGGCCCTGCTGCCGCCGCTGCGCGCGGTGCTGGCCGCGATCCTGCCGGAGAATGGCGGCGCCGACCTCGCCGTCACCCTGCTGGATGACGGCATCGACCTGGTGGTCGTGGCCGAGGCGGCGCTGGACCTGAAGCGGCGGGAAATGCTGGCCGAATTCGCCGCGGCGCAGGACCTGGCGCGGCTGTCCTGGCGCGGCCCCGACGGCTTAACCGACCCGGTGGCACATCGCCGGGCCGGGGTGGTGCATTTCGACGAGGTGCCGGTGACGATGCCGCCCGGCGGCTTCCTGCAGGCCAGTGCCGAGGGCGAGGCGGCGCTGACCCGTCTGGTGCGTGACGGCGTCGGCCCGGCCAAGCGGATCGCCGACCTGTTCTGCGGTGCCGGCACCTTCGCCTTGCCGCTGGCGCGCAGCGCCCAGGTGACGGCGATCGACGGCGAGGGTGCATCGGTTGAGGCGCTGGCCTCCGCTGCCCGGCGCGGCGGCCGGGGCGAGCGGATCACGGCGCAACGGCGCGACCTGTTCCGCCAGCCGCTGACCGCGGCGGAGCTGCGCGGCTTCGACGCCGTGGTGTTCGACCCGCCGCGGGCCGGCGCACGCGACCAAGCCGAGGCCCTGGCGGCCTCGACCGTGCCGGTGGTGGTCGCCGTGTCCTGCAACCCGTCCAGCCTGGCGCGCGACGCCCGGACCCTGGTCGATGGCGGCTACCGGCTGGAACGGGCGACGCCGGTCGACCAATTCCTGTGGTCGCCGCACCTCGAGGCGGTGGCAGTGTTCCGGCGCTGATCAGCCGATCAGGCTGCGCAGCGGCACCAGCGGGCGCGGGCCGACATGGCTGATCACCTCAGCCGCGGCGATGCTGCCGATGCGGCCGCTCTCGGCCAGGCCGAGCCCGCGGGTGAAGCCGTAGAGGAAGCCGGAGGCGTAAAGGTCGCCGGCGCCGGTGGTGTCGACCAGCTGGACCAGCGGCGCGGCCTCGACCAGGACGGTCTCGGCTTCGGTCACGATCACCGAGCCCTTCTCGCTGCGGGTGATCGCCGCGACCTCGCAGCGGCCGCGCACCGCGGCGACGGCGGCGTCGAAATCGTCCACCTGATACAGCGCCTTGATCTCCGCCTCATTGGCGAACAGCACGTCGACATGGCCTTCGATCAGCGACAGGAAGCTGTCGCGGTGCCGTTCGACACAGAAGCTGTCCGACAGGGTCAGCGACACCTTGCGGCCGGCGGCATGCGCCACCCGGGCGGCCTTGATGAAGGCTTCCTTCGCCGTCGGCCGGTCCCACAGATAGCCTTCGAGATAGGTCACCTGCGAGTCGGAGATCACCGCCTCGTCGACATCGTCCGGCGTCAGCTCGACGCAGGCGCCGAGATAGGTGTTCATCGTCCGCTGCGCGTCCGGCGTGACAATGATCAGGCTGCGCGCGGTCGGCGGCGTGCCCGCCACCCCGGGGTCGAGCGGCTTCGAATCGAAGTCGACGCCGACGGCGCGGATGTCGTGGCGGTAGACGGCGCCGAGCTGGTCGCCCGTCACCTTGCCGATGAAGGCGGCCTTGCCGCCCAGCGAGGCCAGCCCCGCCGCGGTGTTGCCGGCGGAGCCGCCCGAGGCCTCGAGCCCCGGTCCCATGGCGGCGTAGAGCGCCTCGGCCCGTTCCGCGTCGATCAACGTCATCGCCCCCTTCACCAGGCCGTGCCGGGTGATGAAGGCTTCGTCGTTCTTGGTGATGACATCGACGATGGCGTTGCCGATGCAGGTGGCGTCGTAGCGGGCGCTCATGGGTCTCGCTGATTTGCGGCCAGGGATGCGACCCGCAAGGGGTCCCTGACCCTCTAGGCTGCGGCCGCCGCCGAGTCAACGGGTGCCGCGGGATGGGGCAGGCCGTAGCGGTTGGCAATTCGGTCGATCCACAGCCCCGGCGTGCCGTGCGGCCGTTCATGCGGGGCGAAGGGGGTGAGCACCGCGTCGAGCCGCGCCATCGCCGTCGTGACCTCCGCCGCCTCGGCCGCGGTCAGCGCCGGCTTGGCACCCTCGTCGGTCAGGGCGCGGATGCGGCTGCGCTCGACCAACTTGGTCACCAGATGGGGACCGTCGAAGCGGCGCAGGCAGACGCCATAGGCGCCGCCGAGCCAGTTCTCCTGCCAGATCTCGTCGAGCGCCTTGGCCAAGGCGGCCTCGTCGATCGCGCCGGCGGCGTCGAACAGCCCKGTCCAGCCATGGGTCCGGCCTTCGGAGGCGAGCAGGGCCCGGCGGAAATCGGCGGCGAAGTCCTGCCGCAGCCGGTCCGCCAGCGCGGCCAGCGGCAGGGTCGATTCGGCGGCGCGGCGGGCCCAGGGCAGCACCGCGGCGCCGAACCATTCCTCCGGCTGCGGCGCCAGCGTTTCGCTGCGGATGGCGCTGCGCGCCGCGAGGGACGGGTCGAGGACATAGGTCGGCTGCGGCAGGCAGCGGGCGGCGATCAGCGCGCGCAGCCGGTCCTCGGTCAGCCCCGCGGCCTGCACCAGCGCCGGCGGCGTCAGGCAATGGCGGCGGACATAGTCGAGAATAGCGAAGGTGTCGGTCATGATCGGTCCTCCAGGGTGGTCGTCCCCACTCCACATCCGCACCCGGCCCTTGACCAGCAGAGATAAATCGATCACCATCGAAGTATGAAGGAAGGTCTTGATCTGGCGAGATTATCGTCCCTGATCGGCGACCCCAGCCGGGCGCTGATCCTGTCGGCCCTGTTCGGCGGAGAGGCGTTGCCGGCGGGTGAGCTGGCGTTCCACGCCCGGGTCACGCCGCAGACAGCCTCGAGCCACCTGGCCAAGCTGACCGAGGCCGGGCTGGTCACGGTCGAGCGCATGGGGCGGCACCGCTATTACCGGCTGTCGGGGCCGGAGATCGGCTCTCTCCTGGAGAAGATGATGACGGTCGCCTGGGCCCCGGCGGTCGAGCGGTCGCGCGTGCCGGCGCCGCTGCGCGACGGCCGCATGTGCTACGACCACCTCGCCGGCCGGCTGGGCGTGGCGGTGACCGATGCGATGGTGGCGCAGGGCGTGCTGGCACGGGGCGACGATGCCTTCGCCCTGACCGAGGCCGGGACGGCCTGGCTGGCGGCGCTGGACATCGATGTCGCGGCGCTGCGCGACGGCCGCCGCTCCTTCGCCCGGCACTGCATCGACTGGAGCGAACGCCGGCCGCATCTGGCCGGGGCGTTGGGCGCCGCCGTGGCCGAGCGCTTCGTCGACCGCGGCTGGATCCGGCGCGACCGCGACAGCCGCGCCGTGGCGCTGACCGAGGACGGCCGGGCCGCGCTGGCCCGGATCTTCGGGCCGGAGGTGCTGGAGCAGGCGACCGCCGCCTGACCGCCCTCACCGTTTCCGCGAGGTGAGACCATGGCGGAGGAAGTCGATGTCGGAGGTCACTGATCGCCGCACCGGGGGATGTGGCTGCGGCGCTGTCCGCTACGCCGCCGCGGGCGCGCCGCGGTGGGTGGCGGCTTGCCATTGCCGCGACTGCCGCCGGCTCACCGGCGCGCCCTATTCCGTCTATGCCGGCTTCGAGCGCGTGCAGGTGGGCTGGAGCGGCGAGGCCCCGCAGCGGTTCCAATCCTCGCCCGGTGCCGAGCGTTGCTTCTGCGGCCGCTGCGGCACGTCGCTGGCTTACGAAGGCGCGCGCTGGCCCGGCGAAGTGCATCTGCTGGTGACGACGTTCGACGACCCCGCCGCCCTGCCGCCGCGGGAGCATGCCTATGTCGGCGAGAAGCTGCCTTGGGTACACCTTGCCGACGGCCTGCCGCGCTATCGTACCACCGCCGGCGAGGATGGCCCGATCACAGACGACCAGTAACCCTTGCGCCGTGGACCCTGCCGCCCCAGGTGAACGGCCGCGACATCAACCGTGCCGAATCCCGATGCCGAACGCCTTCCGCCTCGCCCTGCAGCAGATGACGTCCGACCCGGCGATCCGCCGGGTGCTGTGGGTCAGCTTCGCCGCCACCATCGCCCTGGTGCTGACCTTGCCGGCCCTCGCCGGCTGGGGCCTGTCCTTCGTCCACATCGCCAACTGGTCCTGGGTCGACACCACTCTCGACGTGCTGGGCGGCGTCGCCGTGCTGGCGCTCGGCATCCTGCTGTTCCCCGCCATCGTCGGCCTGGTGGCCGGGCTGTTCCTCGATGACGTGGCCGAGGCGGTGGAGGCCCGGCACTATCCTGCCCTGCCACCGCCGCGGCGGCAGCGGATCGGCGAGATCGTGTGGGGCTCGGCCCGCTTCTTCTTTGCCCTGCTGGCGTTCAACCTGGTCGCGGTCGGCATCGTGCTGGTGGTGCCGGGCGTCAACCTGCTGGTGTTCTGGCTGGTGAACGGCTACCTGCTCGGCCGCGAATATTTCGAGCTGGTGGCGGCGCGCCGCTTCGAGCCCGCAGCAGCGCGGGCGCTGTGGCGCGAACGCCAGGGCCGCTTCATCGTCGCCGGGCTGGTGCTGGCCGCGATCCTGCTGATTCCGGTGGTCAACCTGGTGGTGCCGGTGCTGGGGGCCGCCTTCATGACCCATGTCTTCCACCGCGCCGTCGGCGCCGCCGCCGCCCGGGCCCCGGCGGGACGGATGGCCGGATAATTCATTTGACCGAAATGCGGCATAGTTGCTCCTGTGCCGGGAATGGGGCTGGCCGCCACGGGTTGATCGGCGGATAAGCATCCAGCTACAGTCCCGACCCCATCGCCCGATGGGGGCATCCAGCCCGGAACCACAACAAGCAGGGGGACACCCGCGTGTTTCGTCGACGCAACCCCGCTGGCGGAGGATCGGATGGCGGTGCCGAGCGGCAAGGCTATCCGGCTGCCACGGACACGCCCTTAGTTCGGCCCACCGCCCCGACCGCGCCTCAAGGAGAGCCCATGTCGTCCACCGCCAAGCCCGCCACCGGCTACAAGACCGAGCTGCCGCGCCGGGTCGACCTGCCCGGCACCGGCGCGATCGGCGGCGTCCGCCGCCCGGCGGAGTCGTCGGGACCGACCGGCCGCGAATCGCCGCGCAAGCTGATCGTCGGCAGCGAGATCTCGCTGGCCGGCGAGATCACCGCCTGCGACCACCTGGTGGTCGAGGGCCGGATCGAGGCCAAGATCAAGGACTGCCAGACCATCGAGATCGCCGAGCAGGGCGTGTTCAAGGGGTCGGCCGAGATCAGCGACGGCGACATCGCTGGCCGGTTCGAGGGCGACCTGTCGGTCTCCGGCCTGCTGCGCCTGCGCGCCAGCGGCGTCGTCACCGGCACGATCAAGTACGGCGAGTTGCAGGTCGAGACCGGCGGCAAGCTGATCGGCACGCTGCAGCCGCTGGGCGGCGACGCCGGAGCGGCGACGGTCCCGGCCGCGGCGGCGGCCGCCCCGCAGCCCGCCCCGACTCCGCTGTTCGACGACAAGGCCGAGGCCGGCGACGAGCGCTGAGCCTGGGCGCATCGGACCCCATCGCGACCGCGAGCGGCCGGGGCGACCCGGCCGTTTCGCTGTCTGGGCCGATCTTTCGCGGCGATTCGGGGCAATTGCCGGGATCTGAAGGAGGCGAAGGCTGAACCCTCGCGGCTGCCGACGCGTCGTTTGGCCGGCGCACCAAGAAAAAGGGCCGCAGCGAACTGCGGCCCGAGTTTAGGGAGGAAACGCCCAAGAAGTGCGTTACGACAGCAACTCATCGCTGCATGTCGCAATGCACAATTTAGGCAGTTCGCCGGACAAATCAAGAGGAAAATGAATTACCCATGCGGAACAACCACTTAGAACGAACTCGTGCCTAAGATATGTGCAGTTAGCATCAAGTTTGTGCTGCACTGCACACTCCGGCATCGACTCCGCCCCGACGATACACGCCGACTCCCGGCCGGCCGGCCGACGCTTCGGGCTTGCCCCTGGCCGCCGCATGAGGGAAGCATGGTCATCCCGCACCAGCCGGCCCGCCATGCCTGAGCCCCTCGCCCTCATCGCCGATCTCGGCGGCACCAATGCCCGCTTCGCCCTGGCCGATGCCGGCGGCACCCGCGACACCAAGATCCTGCACGGGGCGGACTATCCGACCCTGGCCGACGCCGCCCACGCCTATCTCGACATGGTCAAGCCGGCGACCCCGCCCCGGCAGGCCGCGATCGACGTGGCCAGCCCGGTCACCGGCGACCAGGTGACGCTGACCAACGCCGCCTGGTCGTTCTCGATCTCGGCCCTGAAGCAGGATCTGGGGCTGGAGCGGCTGGAGGTGATCAACGACTTCACCGCCGTCGCCCTGGCGGTGCCCTATCTGGAGGAGGGCGACCGCAGCCCGATCGGCGGCGGCGCGCCGGTGGCGAGCGAGCCGATCGGTGTGCTCGGCCCCGGCACCGGGCTCGGCGTCTCCGGCCTGGTGCCGAGCGGCGGGCGCTGGACCGCCCTGGCCGGCGAGGGCGGGCACGTCACCATGGCGGCCGCGACCGAGCGCGAGGCGGCGGTGCTGGACCGGCTGCGCCACCGCCACCAGCACGTCTCGGCCGAGCGTGTGCTGTCCGGCATGGGGCTGGTCAATCTCTACGAGATGCTGTCGCAGTTGGACGGAATCGACCCGGTGCAGCGTGACGCCGCCGCCGTTACCGAGGGCGCCAAGACCGGCGACCCGCATTGCGCCGAGGCGGTGGCGATGTTCGCCTCGATGCTCGGCACCGTCGCCGGCAACCTGGCGCTGACGCTGGGATCGCGCGGCGGCATCTACATCGCCGGCGGCATCGTGCCGAAGCTCGGGCCGCTGTTCGACGACGCGCTGTTCCGCCAGCGCTTCGAGGCCAAGGGCCGGATGCGCAGCTTCGTCGTCGGCATCCCGACCTATCTCGTCACCCACCCGCTGCCGGCCTTCCTCGGGCTTCGCTCGGTGCTGGGCCTGACCTGAGAGACGGCCCGCAAATGCTACTGGCGTGGCCGTCTGATGGCGGTTTCTCCGCTTCCGGTGCTCACGCACCAAACGTGCGCTGCGCTCCGGTTCTCGAAACCACCACCAGCCGACTCGCGCCAGCGCATTTCCGAACCGTCTCTGCGACCCGGAGGCACCGATGACGCTCGATCTCGGCCGGCTGCGCGCCGACACGCCGGGCTGCGCCCGGGTGCTGCATCTCGACAATGCCGGCTCGGCCCTGCCGCCCGCCCCGGTGCTGGACGCGATGCTGGACCATCTGCGGCGGGAGTCGGAGATCGGCGGCTATGCCGCCGCGGCCGAGGCCGAGCCGCGGCTGGAGGCCGCCTATGTCTCGGTCGCCCGGCTGATCGGCGCCGATCCGGCCGAGATCGCGATGATGGAGAACGCGACGCGGGCCTGGGACATGGTGTTCTACGGCCTGCCGTTCCGGCCGGGCGACCGGATCCTGACCGCCAAGGCCGAATACGCCTCCAACACCATCTCGTACCTGCAGGTGGCGCAGCGTACCGGCGCGGTGGTCGAGGTGGTGCCCGACGACGACGCCGGCCAGCTCGACGTCGCGGCGCTGGAGCGGGCGGTGACGGCGACCGATCGGGGCCCGGCACGGCTGATCGCGGTCAGCCACATCCCGACCAATGGCGGGCTGGTGAATCCCGCGGCGGCGATCGGCAAGATCGCACGCGCGCATAGCATCCCCTATCTGCTCGACGCCTGTCAATCGGTCGGCCAGATGCCGGTCGATGTCGAGGCGATCGGCTGCGACATGCTGTCGGCCACCGCCCGCAAGTTCCTGCGCGGCCCGCGCGCGGTCGGCTTCCTCTACGTCCGGCGGTCGATGCTGGACCGGATCGACCCGCCCTTCCTCGACCTCTATGCGGCGGAGATGGTTTCGCCTGACCGTTACGTGATGCGCCCGGACGCCCGTCGTTTCGAGAATTTCGAGCGCAATTTCACCGGCATCCTCGGCATGGGCGCCGCGGTCGACTACGCCCTCGCGCACGGCCTGGACGCCATCCGCGACCGCGACCGCGCGCTGGCGGACCGGCTGCGCGGCAGCCTGTCGGCCCTGCCCGGCGTCACCGTGCGCGACAAGGGCGCCGAGCGCTCGGCGATCGTCAGCTTCACCAAGGCCGATGAGCCGGCCGAGGCGCTGCACCAGCGGCTGCGCGCGGCCGGCATCAACACCAGTGTCACCCGCCGCCGCTCGACCATGTTCGACATGACCGACCGCGGGCTGGACGCCATGCTGCGGGCCTCGCCGCACTACTACAACAGCGAGGCCGAGATCGACCGGTTCGTTGAGGCAGTCGGCCGGGGCTGACGGCCGGGCGCTACTCCCCCAGCAGATGCAGCACGATCTCGCGCCGATGCGGCCGGCGGCGATGCTCGAATAGGTAGATCCCCTGCCAGGTGCCGAGCGCGAGCCGCCCGGACACGACTGGGATCGATAGCTGCACCTGGGTCAGCGCCGTGCGGATATGGGCCGGCATGTCGTCCGGCCCCTCGGAATCATGGATGTAACCATCGCCCTCCGGCGCGATCCGCTCGAAATAGGCCTCCAGGTCGGCCCGGACATCCGGATCGGCATTCTCCTGGATCAGCAGCGAGGCCGAGGTGTGCCGGCAGAACACGGTGAGGAGGCCGGTGCCGATCCGCTGCGCCTCGACCCAGCGCCGGATCTCTGCCGTGATCTCGACCAGCCCCTTGCCGCGGGTGGTCAGCTGGAGGGTGTGGAGGAACTGCTGCATCGGCCCACCATGCGTTGAGCGGTGTCCCGGATCAACGGCAGCGACGGGATGGCGGATCCCCGCCCGATCGGCGAGAATGCGCCATGGCCGAAGACGAGTTCTACCTCCAGGTGCCGGTGTTCGACGGCTTCGCCCGGCTCACCGACGCCTCGCTGTACCGGCCCTTGCCGGAGGACTGGGTGATCGGCCTGTCCGACGTCGTCTCCTCCACCGCCGCGATCCAGGCCGGGCAGTACAAGAGCGTCAACATCGCCGGCGCGGCGCTGATCGCCGCTGTGTCCAATGCCCTGGCGCAGCGCGACTTCCCGTTCGCTTTCGGCGGCGACGGCGCCAGCTTCGCCCTGCCGTCCGCCGACGCCGAAACCGCCCGCGCCACGCTGGCCGCCACCGCCGCCTGGGTGCGCGACGAGCTGGGCCTGACCCTGCGGGTCGGGCTGGTGCCGGTGGCGGCGATTCACGCCGCCGGCTGGGACATCCGCGTCGCCCGCTACGCCCCGTCGCCGAACGTCGCCTACGCCATGTTCATGGGCGGCGGCCTGGCCTGGGCCGAGCGCGAGCTGAAGGCCGGCACCTTCGTTGTCGAGCCGGCACCGGCCGGCACGCGGCCCGACCTGACCGGCCTGTCCTGCCGCTGGCAGGAGTTCCCCGCCCGGCACGGCGTGGTGGTG
This sequence comes from Inquilinus sp. YAF38, assembly GCF_052113205.1. Taxonomy (NCBI): domain Bacteria; kingdom Pseudomonadati; phylum Pseudomonadota; class Alphaproteobacteria; order Rhodospirillales; family Rhodospirillaceae; genus Inquilinus; species Inquilinus sp. YAF38. The sequence goes on from NZ_JBFRCU010000034.1 coordinate 53,745, forward strand.
TCGTTGATCGCCGCCCCCACGGTGGCCGAGAGCGAGGCCGGCTTCCGCGAGCTGGTCGGCGACATCCTGCGCATGACCGGGCGCGAGAGCGAGGCCGAGCACCCGATCGCCGACCTCGCGCGCGGTCTGGTCTGGCCGCCGCCCGGGCTGGATGTGGAGGCGCGGGCGTCGCGCGGCGCCAACCAGCCGCTGCTGCTGCGCAAGCTGGCGCTGGGGCTGCACAGCCTGGCCGGCTGGGCGCTGTTCCGCTTCGGCATCCCGCTCGGCGGCTTCCAGCCCGGACGCTACATGCGCGAGATGGTGGCCAATGCCGATTACCGCAAATACGACGACGGACTGCGCATGACACTGGACTGCACCCCGGCCCTGGCCGACCGGCTGGAGGCCCGCCTGCTGGCGGCGGAGCAGGCCGGGATCGCCCGCTTCGGCCTGCACCGGCAGGATTCGGCGATCGTCACCTGCTTCACCCCGTCGCCGCTGCGCAGCGACCATGTCCATTTCGTCGACGGCGCCGCCGGCGGCTATGCCGCCGCCGCGTCCCGGCTGAAGCTGCCGTGAAGGCCGGCAACCTGTTCGACTCCCTGCCGCCGGGGGCGGAGGAAGAACAGTTCACTACCCTGCTGCAGGGCGCGGGCTTCGTGCTGGAGCGCATCGTCTCCACCGGCCAGGCCAGCCCGCCGGGCTTCTGGTATGACCAGGAGCGGGCGGAATGGGTGGTGCTGCTGCGCGGCTCCGCCGGGCTGGAGATCGAGGGCGAGCCGGCGCCCCGCACCTTTCGCCCCGGCGACTGGGTGCACATCCCGGCCCATGCCCGCCACCGCGTCGCCTGGACCGATCCGGACCAGCCGACCGTCTGGCTGGCACTGCATCACCATTAGGCCGCGATCAGCTCGAACCGGTCCACATCGACCAGGCCGCGGTCGGTGATCTTGAGGTGCGGGATCACCGGCAGCGGCAGGAAGGCGAGCTGGATGAAGGGCTCCGGCAGCGGGCAGCCCATCGCCCTGACCGCCCGGCGCAGCGCCCGCAGATCGTCGGCCACCCGCTCGAAGGGCTGCAGGCTCATCAGCCCGGCCAGGGGCAGCGCGATCTCGCCGGCCACTTGGCCATTGCGCACCGCGACGAAGCCGCCCTGCAGCTGGATCAGCCGGTTCACCGCCACCGCCATGTCGGCATCGTTGTCGCCGACCACGCAGATGTTGTGGCTGTCATGCCCGACCGAGGAGGCCAGCGCCCCGCCGCGGAATCCGAAGCCTTTCACGAAGGCGCGGCCGATGTTGCGGTTCACCCCGTGCCGGGCGAAGACGCAGATCTTGAGGATGTCCTGGTCCGGGTCGGGGTGGCGGCAGCCGTCGCGCCAGGGCAGGGTCGCGGTCAACGCGTCGGTGATGATCTTGCCCGGGATCAGTCCGATCACCGGGCCGGTCGGGCCGGAGGTCGGGGCCCGGAAATCCTCCACCGCCACCGGGTCGAGCTTGACCGAGCCGAGACCGACCGGCGCCGGCGCCGATCGGCCCGCGAAGATCTCCGGCCCGACCAAACGCCCGGCGCTGATCACCTGCGACACGGCGCAGGTCTCGAGGTCGTCGAGCAGCACCAGGTCGGCCCGGCGGCCGGGCGCGACCAGGCCGCGGTCGCGCAGGCCAAAACCCTGGGCGGCCGACCAGGTGGCGGCGCGGTAGACATGGGCCACCGGCGCGCCCTGGCGGATCGCGGCCCGGATCAGGTGGTCGAGATGGCCTTCCTCGGCGATGTCGAGCGGGTTGCGATCGTCGGTGCAGAGGCCGAGCAGCGGCGAGGTCTCGGCCGAGATGATCGGCGCCAGCGCGTGCACATCCTTGCTGACCGAACCGTCGCGGATCAGGATCTGCATGCCTTTGCGCAGCTTCTCCAGCGCTTCCTCAGGTCCCGTCGTCTCATGGCAGTTGCGGATGCCGCAGGCGAGATAGGCGTTCAGCGGCTTGCCGCGCAGCAGCGGCGAATGGCCGTCGATATGGCCGTCCTGGAAGGCGGCCAGCTTCTCCAGCACCGCCTCGTCCTTGGCCAGCAGGCCGGGGAAACTCATGAACTCGGCCAGGCCAATCACCTTGGGGTGAGCCCGGTGCCGCACCAGGTCGGCGGCGTCGAGCTGGGCGCCGGCGGTCTCCAGCTCCGTCGCCGGCACGCAGGAGGAGAGCTGGACCCGCAGGTCCATCGCCGTGCCGAGGGCGCCGTCGAGGAAATAGCGCAACCCAGCCTCGCCCAGCACGTTGCAGATCTCATGCGGGTCGCAGATCGCGGTGGTGGTGCCGCGCGGCAGCACGCAGCGGTCGAACTCCGCCGGGGTCACCAGGGTCGATTCGCAGTGCACATGGGTGTCGATGAAGCCGGGCACGACCACCTTGCCACGGCCATCGATCTCGACTGCGCCGGAGTAGTCGTCGCAGGTGCCGACGACGCGGTCGCCGCAGACCGCCACGTCGCCCTCCAGCAACGCGCCGCTGATCACGTCGAGGGTGCGCGCGCCCTTGATCACCAGATCGGCGGGCGCCTGGCCAAGTGCTTGGTCGATTCGCCGCCTCAGATCCGCCGTGCCGCTCATGCCGCCCTCTCCTCTCGAGAGGCCAGGGTAGCAGGATCGAGGCCGGTCGTGCCCGCCTTCAGAATACATAGGATGTTAGGACAGATGTTCGTGCGTCCGCCCGACGGCGACACCGCCGCCGGTTTGGACTATGACCTGATCAGGAGGCCATCGGCCCCGGCGGACGATCGGGAGACTCGTGGGAAATGGAGAGGTTTCTGGGCTCGGTCCGCTCGATCGTTCTGCTGGCGATCCTCGGCTTCCTGCTGTTTTTCGGCACGGCGGGATGGCTCGGCAAGCAGTTCCTGGCCGACAACGCCCGCACGCAGGCCTTGGTCGACCACACCAATCTGGTGATCAACACCATCTATGAGGCCCGGCTGAACCTGTCTCGGACCCAGAGCTCCAGCCGCGGCTTCGTCATCACCGGCAGTCCGCGGGACGCGGCGCTCGCCGAGGACAGCTCCCGGCTGGCCACGGAAGGGCTGCTGGACCTGCGCGAGCTGGTGGTCGACAACCCGGAGCAGGTCCGGCGCTTCGACGACGCCACGGCCATCTCGGAGGAGATCCTGGTCGCCAACGACCGGATCATCGCCGCGGTCCGGCGCGGCGATCTCGATGGCGCCCGGGCCCTTGTCCGCGAGACCGCCGATCAGGGCCCGGCCTTCCGTGCCAAGATCGAGGAGGCCGAGGCTGCCGAGGAAGCGCTTCTGGCGCAGCGGCAGGAGGCCACCGAGGCGACGCTGCGGCGGATCATCTGGCTGCTGGGCGGCGTCGCCGCGCTGGCGGCCTTGTGCGGGTTGCTGGCAGCCTGGGCCATGTCGCGCCAGGTGCGCACCGACCAGCAGCGCTACCGCGAGCTGGAGCGCGCCAAGCTGGAGAGCGATGCCGCCACCAGGGCGCTGGCCGAAAGCCAGGCCCAGCTGCAGGCCGTGCTGGACAGCGCCCGCGATCCGATCCTAGTGGTCGGCCAGGACGGCGTGGTCGAGCTGGCCAACCGCGCCTGCGGCGAGGCCTTCGGCGTGATCGCGGGCGAACTCGTCGGCACCGACATCTCGGCGCTGGTGCCGGCCCTGGTTGGCGGCGCCCAGCCGGCCGGTGAGGTCACGGTGACGCGGCGGGACGGCAGCAGCTTCCCGGCCGAGATCTCGACCGGCGTATTCGAGCGCGACGGCCGCACCGTCTCAGTCTGCATCCTGCGCGACATGACCGAGCGGCACCGGCTGGACCAGTTGAAGAACGAGTTCGTGTCGACCGTGAGTCACGAGCTGCGCACGCCACTGACCTCGATCCGCGGCTCGCTGGGCCTCATCGCGGCCGGGGCGGCGGGGGCTCTGCCGGACAAGGCCAGGTCGCTGCTGGAGATCGCCCACAAGAACAGCGAGCGGCTGGTGGGACTGGTCAACGACATCCTCGACATCGAGAAGATCGAGTCGGGACGCATGGAGTTCCGGCACGACCGGCTGGACGCCGCGGCGCTGGTCGAGCAGGCGGTCGAGGCCAACCAGTCCTATGCAGCGCAGCATGAGGTCGAGTACCGGATCACGACCCGGCCGGGCCGGCCTCTGCCGGTCCAGGGCGACGCCGACCGGATGATCCAGGTGCTGACCAACCTGCTGTCCAACGCCGCCAAGTTCTCGCCCGCCGGCAGCACGGTGGAAGTGGCGGTGGAGACGGTGGGCCATCAGGCCCGGATCAGCGTGCGCGACCGCGGCGCCGGCATCCCGGAGGAGTTCCGCAACCGGATCTTCCAGCGCTTCGCCCAGGCCGATGCCAGCGACGTACGGCGCAAGGGCGGTACCGGCCTGGGCCTGTCGATCGCCAAGGCCATCTTGGAGCGGCATGGCGGCCGCATCGGCTTCGAACCGGCGGAGGGCGGCGGCACCCGCTTCTGGTTCACCCTGCCGCTGCTGGCCGAGGTGGCGGAGGCGGTCGCCACGCCCGGCGACGCCCGGCGCCAGGTGCTGATCTGCGAGGACGACCCGGACGTGGCGACCCTGCTGGGCCTGATGATCGAGCAGGATGGCTGGCGGGTCGATATCGCCCGCGATGCCGAGACGGCGCTGGAGAAGGCGCGCACCGGGCAGTACGACGCAATGACGGTCGACCTGCTGCTGCCGGGCATGGACGGGATCACCCTGATCCGGCAGCTGCGGGCCGACCCGGCCACGGCTGCCCTGCCGATCGTCGTCGTCTCCGCCACCGCCCAGGACGGCAAGCGCGAGCTGAACGGCGACGCCGTCAACATCGTCGACTGGCTGGACAAGCCGATCGAGCAGCTGCGGCTGCGCGCGGCGCTGCGCCAGGCAGGTCTGCGCAGCCGCAACGGCCGCGCCTGCATCCTGCATGTCGAGGACGATGACGACGTGATCGAGGTGGTCGGCGCCATCGTCCGCGACGAGGCGGACATCGTGCCGGCGCGGTCGCTGCAGGAGGGCCGGGAGAAGCTGGCGCAGCAGCGTTTCGACCTGGTGATCATCGATGTCGGGCTGCCCGACGGCTCCGGCCTCGACCTCTTGGAAACCATCAACGCCCGCACGCCACGGGAGCCGGTGCTGATCTTCTCGGCACAGGATTCCAGCGCCTCCTACGCCAGTGCGGTCTCCGCCTCGCTGGTCAAGAGCCGCACCGACAACGAGCAGTTGCACCAGACCATCACCGCCCTGATCAACGGCCTGATCCAGGACAAGCAAGGGGTCCCCCGCCATGGCCGATGAGGTGCTGACCCGCATCCTCTATGTCGAGGACGATGCCGACATTCGCTCGGTCGCCGGCTTCGCGCTGGAGGCGGTGGGCGGCTTCATCCTGGCCGCCTGCGCCTCGGGCGAGGAGGCGCTGGCCCAGGCGCCCGGCTTCGCGCCGCAGCTCCTGCTGCTCGACGTGATGATGCCGGGCATGGACGGGCCGGAGACGCTGGCGGCGCTGCGGGCGCTGCCGGGCACTGCGGCCACGCCGGCGGTGTTCATGACCGCCAAGGTGCAGCCGCAGGAGGTGGCGCGCTACCGCGCCCTCGGCGCCGTCGACGTCATCTCCAAGCCATTCGACCCGATGACCCTGTCGGACGAGATCCGTGCCATCTGGGCGCGGCGCGATGGCCAGAAGCCATGACTAGCAATGTTTCCTGGCCTTCCCTCTTTGTCATCACCGGGCTTGACCCGGTGATCCAGGGGCCATCGAGAGCCGCTCTTGCCGCCCTGAATGCCCGGGTCAAGCCCGGGCATGACAGGAAAGGGGTATTCGCTGTCGGGTAGGAATCGGAAGCAGGCCGATGACTCAGGACGCTCTCCAGGTGCATCTCGACCGGCTGCGGGCCAAGTTCGCGGCCGGGCTGCCGCAGATGCTGGCCGAAGCCGAGGCGCTGCTGGCGGCGCTGCGGGCCGGCGACGGCGAGGCGCTGACGGGGCTGCGCTTCATCGTGCACCGGCTGAACGGCACCGGCGGGACCATGGGCTTCGCCGCCCTGTCGAGCGCGGCCGCGGCGCTGGAGGAACGGCTGGATGCCTGCTCCCGGGCCGGCGGCGTAGGCGAGGACCTCGCCGCGATCGCGGAGGGGCTGGCGGCGGTGAAGGCGGCGGCCTGAGAGGTCTCAGGCGGTCTCCACCACCTCGATCTCGGTGGTGATCTCGGCCACCTTGCCGAGCATGATCGAGGCCGAGCAGTACTTCTCCTTCGACAGCGCCACGGCGCGCTCGACCTTGGCGCGGTCCAAGCCGCGGCCGGAGACGATGTAGCGCATGCGGATCCTGGTGAAGACCTTGGGGTCGGTCTCGGCGCGCTCGGCCTCGACCTCGACCCGGCAGTCGGCCACCGGCTCACGCGCCTTCTCCAGGATCATCACCACGTCGAAGGCGGTGCAGCCGCCGAGGCCGAGCAGCAGCATCTCCATCGGCCGGACGCCGAGGTTGCGCCCGCCATGCTCCGGCGCGCCGTCCATGACCACGGCATGGCCGCTGCCGGATTCGCCGAGGAAGGTGCGGCCTTCGACCCAGGTGATGCGGGCTTTCATCTGATCTGCTCCAGGAACCGATTCGAGCCGGCACCGTAGCAGGGGCCCGACCCCTCGTCAGCCGGGCGGCACGCCTGCGAAGCGGGATGGGGACCCACCCCCGAATCCGGGCTTTGCATCGACGCCGCTTTGCAGTATGGTCCGCGCCGCTTCGGGTCCTTGGGCCCGAGTCCATGGCCTGCACTCGTAGCTCAGCTGGATAGAGCGCCGCCCTCCGGAGGCGGAGGTCACAGGTTCGAATCCTGTCGAGTGCGCCATCCCTCCCGGATCAATTTGGACGRAACAGCCGCCAGAACCTGTCTTCTGCGTCGTTGCGGTGGCGCCGATGACCATAGCGATGATCGTCGTCGCGATACCGGCGATCGCTGTATCGATCCCTGTGCCGGTCATGATCCCGCCGCCAATCGCGGTCGTGATCCCGGTGGTGCCGATAGGCATAGGACGACAGGTGGGGCTGGTTGTGTTCCGAGACGCCTTCGGCGCGAGCGGCCGGCGCGGTCAGCGGCGCCATGGCGGTCAAGGCGGCCGCGACCAGAGCGGCCCTGAGCAATGATTTCATGAGGGGCATCCTTTCTGCCTCCGCGTCATCTAAAAGACTCACGGCATGGGGCGGGGGTTCCGTCGAAACCCGTCGCCGGCCCGGCGCAGGCAGAATGGACGGCAATCATTCGGCAGCGGGCGGAAGGATGCCTATCGCGGATGCTCCGCGCCGCCCTCACCATCACTCCCAGCGCGGTTGCCTGGACTCGTCGCCGTGGCCCGCGGCGGCGGAGAATTCCGAGTTGCTGCGGTTGCGCTAATTGTCGGGGCTCCGCCCATCCTTCCCGAACAGCTTCCAGAAACGCTGCTCGGCATTTCCGTCGCTGTTGCTGCGCCGCCGGTCGCGCCGGTCGTCGTCATCATCCCGATCCCGGTCGCGGCGCCGGTAGCGATACCGATCGTCATCGTCCCGGTCGCGATAGCGGGAGCGATACCGGTCGCGGTCATAGCCCCAGTCACGATTGTCGTTGTCATACCAGTTGGAATAGCTGTCGCCGTAGTAGCCGCCGCCACCATAGTAGCCGGGCCCCGTCTGGCATGACGCCACCAGCGGGGCGGAGGCTGCGATGACGACCGCGACCAGCCCCGTCCGGAACAGACCGCTGCCATAGGCCACGACGCTCTCCCTCGTCGTTGATGCTGCCCAGATCAACACGTGAGTTTGTGGCGGAATTCCGTCGCGCCGAGAGCCTGGCCCCGCTGGGTGGCCGTCCGTCGGCCGGCTGACCCAATCGGGTGATCCCGCGGTTCGGTGCCATCTGGCATACTGCCGGCCATTCAAGACGCGCCTTTGCCCATATTTCCTGTTTCAAGGCGACGATTTGGAACCGCGAGCGGCGGCGCGGAGCAGCGCCTTGCCCGTCCCGTTCCGCAACCGGCGGAACCCTGCGCGGCCGAAAAGCCTGCGGCCGGATCGGTACATTCAAGACAGGCTCCAAGGGGAACATCCATGTCCGGCTATTGGAGTCTCAATACCGAGATCGACCGTCCGACCGGCACCTTCAACATCCTGATCGATTATCACGTCGACCCGTATATCGATCCGGAGACGTCCGAATATTTCGGCAACACCACCTGGGGGATAACCTATAACTTAGCCAGCAGCCCCTCCGCCATCCCGGTGGGGAACGGAACCGGGACGGAGGACGGCTTGGCCATGGTCGGCCTCGGGCTGGACTTCGGACCGAACCCGAACGCCTATGTCCTCGGCTTCCAGGCGACCAACGATTTCAGCGCGGAGGGGATCGCTGCCACCTGGAATGTGTTCACCGCCGCCTACGCCACCACGCCACAATCGGTCATCGGCTCCGCGATCGGCGACATCCTCATCGGCGGCGCCGGAGGCGACGTGCTGCGCGGCTTCGCGGGTGCCGACCTAGCCGATGCCGGCGCCGGCAACGACATCGTCGACGGCGGCGGCGGCAACGACCGGCTGAACGGTCTCGACGGCGACGATATCCTGATCGGCGGCACCGGCGACGACATCCTCTGGGTCGATGCCGCCGGCGACATCGTGATCGAGCGCGCCGGCGAGGGCTATGACCGCGTGATCGCGCTCACCAGCTTCACGTTGGCGGACAATGTCGAGGAGCTGACCCTCGACGGTGCCGCCAACCTTAGCGGAACCGGCAACGCGGGCAACAACCTGATCTTCGGCAACAACGCTGGCAACACGCTCACCGGCCTCGATGGCGCCGACATCCTGAACGGGTATGGCGGTGACGACGTGCTGCGCGGCGGACAAGGCGCCGACGAACTCGCCGGCAGGGATAACGGGACCGCCCTGGGCGATACCGCGACCTACACCGAGAGCAGCATCGGCATCGTCGCCAACCTCGCCACCGGCCACGGTTCCGGCGGCGCGGCCCAGGGCGACACCTATATCGAGGTCGAGAATATCGACGGCAGCCAGGGCAACGACACCCTGATCGGGGATGCAGGCGGCAACAATCTGCGCGGCGTCGGCGGCGACGACGTGCTCCGCGGCGGCGCCGGGGCCGACACGCTCGACGGCGGTGCCGGCATCGACACCGCCAGCTACTACACCGGCTCGGTCGGCGTCTCGGTCAGCCTGGCCACGGGCAGCGGCAGCAATGGCGAGGCCCAGGACGATTCGCTGACCGCAATCGAGAACCTTTCCGGCAGCCAGGGCAATGACAACCTGGTCGGGAACAGCGGCGCCAATGCGCTGCAGGGCTGGAACGGCAATGATGTGCTCACTGGCGCCGACGGCAAGGACATGCTGACGGGAGGGGTCGGCGCCGACCGCTTCGCCTACACCACGGCGGCGCAGAGCACGGTCGGGGCCAATGCCGACCGGATCACCGATTTCAGCCATGCCCAGGGCGACAAGATCGACCTGTCGGCGATCGACGCCAGCGCCGCCCTGGCCGGCAACCAGGCCTTCAGCTTCATCGGCACCGCCCTCTACACCGGCGTCGCGGGGCAGCTGCGCTACGCCGTCGCCGGCGGCGTCACCACCATCGCCGGCGACATCAACGGCGACGGCACTTCGGATTTCCACATCCAGCTCACCGGGGCCATCGGCTTGGTGGCCGGCGACTTCACCCTCTGAGCCGAACGCGGAGGACGGGTCACGCGGCGTGGCGCGGGACCGCCACGCCGAACAGCCCGGCCACCACCTCCTCGGCGATGGCGAAGCCGGTGCTCATGCCGGTGCCGCTGGTGACCTGGACCACCCGGGTCGCGTCGTCCGGCGCCTCGGCGAAGGTCTCGGCCGGGCCGGAGGGATAGATCCCGACCCAGCGCTCGGCCACCACCGGGTGCGGCACGTCCAACAGCTCGGCCATGTGGCGCAGGATCAGCCCTTCCACCGCTTGCGATGCGAAGGGATCCGGCGAATCGTCGTAATGGTGCGAATCGCCGACCACCAGCGAGCCGTCGGCCGACTGCACCACGATCAGGTGGATGCCGTTGGCCAGCGTCTCCGGCACCTCGGCCGCCAGCCGGGCCTTCAGGAGCGCCGCCTCCGGCAGGTCGGCGAAGCCGTGGTAGCGGGCAAGGCTGAGATCGCCCATCACCGCCGCCGGCAGCCGCCAGCCCGGCGCGGCCAGGCGCAGCATCTGCAGCTTGCACAGGGTGGTGCGGCGGCGGGCCATGATCTCCGGGAACAGCGACCGCAGATCCGGTCCGGGGCAGACCACGATGCGGTCGGCCAGCACCATGCCCTCGCTGGTCTCGACCCGCGGCGCCTGCACCGCGCGGACCTGGACGCCGCGGCGGAAGACGACGCCATGCGCCGATTCCAGCCAGGCGGCCAGGCGCGGGATCGCCTCGCGCGGCTCGATCCGCAGCTCATGCGGGCTCCACAGCCCGGCGCGCAGCCCCTCCGCCCGCGCTATCGGCAGCCGCGTCGCCATGGCGGCGGCCGGCAGCAGGGTGCAGCCCTCGCCCATTTCGGTGCGGGCGAAGGCTTCGAGCACGCCCTGCCCCTCCGCGGTCCGCGCCAGGAGGGCGGTGCCGCGATGCAGCACCGGAATGCCGGCCTGCGGCGCCACCTCGGCCCAGACGTCGCGGCTGCGCATCGCCCGGTGCCAGGTCGGGCCGGCCGACTGGCCGCTGACGGTGACGAAGCCGAAATTGCGGATCGAGGCGCCGATGGCGCGCGCCTCGCGATCGATCACCACCACCCGCAGCCCCTGCCGTGCCGCGGCCAGGGCATGGGCGAGGCCGAGGATGCCGGCACCGACGACGGCGAGATCGTAGCGGTTCACGGCGCGTCCCCGACCGCGATGCGGGCCTCGATCCGCCCGATCGCGGCCGGGACGTCGGCGATGCCGTCCACCACCTCATGCGCGCCGGCGGCCCGCAGCCTTTCGGTCGCGGCGCGGCGCAGCGCCGCCTGGCGCTCCGTCGGCAAGGCCGCCCATTCCGCCTCGGTCAGCCCGACCTCGTTGCCGGTGACGGCCAGGGCGATGGTCCACATGCCCGCATTCAGCCCCTCGGCCACGTCGACCACGGTGTCGCCGACCTTGACCGCCGCCTGGACCGGGTGGAGGTCGAGCTCGATCAGCGCCTTCAGCGCCATTGCCGGGCCGGGGCGGCCGGACGGGGTCTCGCCGGCGCAGACGATCACCTCGGGTTCATAGCCCTGCCAGGCCGCTTCCGGGATCACCACCTGCATCACCGGGCGCGGGAAGCCGGTGGTGGTGCCGATGCGGATGCCGCGGGCCTGCAGCGCCGCCATGGTCTCGAGCGTGCCTGGGATCAGCACGGCGTGCCGCTGCGCCGCCGCGATCTGCAGCGGCAGGAAGCGCTCATACAGCCCGTCGACATCGGCCGACGCGGGCGCCCGGCCTTGCGCCCGCTGCCAAGCCGCCGCCACCTGCGGCATGGCCAGCAGTGCCCGGATGTGGTCCCACTTGGCCATGCCCATCGGCAGCCGGGCGGTGGCCGGGGGCACCTCGACGCCCATCGCGGCGAAGGCCTCGACCAGCGAGGTGATCGGCGCCTGACAGCCGAAATCGACCGTGGTGCCGGCCCAGTCGAAGATCGCGGCCCGGATCGGGCCGTCATAGCGGAGGCGATGGATGAAGCTCATGGAGCGCTCCCGGACAGCGTGGATAGCCGGAGGAAGCCAGAGAGACTAATATTGATCCAATTCATATTATCCATGCAGATCATTGATGAGCTCAAATCTGGCGGTGCAACTCCGCGCCTTCCACGCTGTGGCGACCGAGGGCAGCTTCACCAAGGCGGCGCGAGCCATTGGCGTGTCGCAATCGACCCTGTCGATCGAGGTCAAGGCGCTGGAGCAGCGTTACGGCGTGCAGCTGTTCCGCCGCTCTGGCCGGACGATCGAGCTGACTCTTCTGGGCGCCGAGCTGATGACCTTCACCAACCGCGCCTTCACCGCGCAGGCCGAGGCGGTGGAGCTGCTGCAGGGCACCAGCCGGGTGCCGACCGGCACGCTGCGCCTGGGCGCGGATGGGCCGTTCCACGCCATGCCGCTGGTCGCCGCCTTCACCGCCCGGCATGACGGCGCGCGGGTGCGGATGACGGTCGGCAACGCCCAGCGCGTGCTGGCCGACCTGGTCGACATCCGCCTCGACGTGGCACTGCTCGCGCGGGTGCCGGGCGACCCGCAGCTGCACGCCTTGCCGCTGTGGCACGACCCGGTGCATGTGCTGCTGCCGCGTGACCACCCCCTGGCCCGGATGTGCACGGTTCCGGCGCCCTTGATCGCGCGGGAGCGGCTGGTGATGCGCGAGGCCGGGTCGATGACGCGGGAGACGGTGGAGCGCGCCTTCGCCGCGGTCGACCTGCCGCTGACGCCGTGGATGGAGGTGGAGGGGCGCGAGGCGTCGCGCGAGGCGATCGCCGCCGGGCTGGGCATCGGCTTCATGTCGGCCGCCGAGCTGACGCCGGATCCGCGCTTCGTCAGCCGCCCGATCGCCGGCTGCCGGGTGGAGATGGACGAGTATGTGGTGTGCCTGCGCGAACGCCAGCGCCTGGCCATCGTCCGCGCTTTCCTCGACATCGCCGCCGAGGCCAGCCGGGCGCGGCGCGAGGCCGCCGCGCCCGGGTAGGGTCAGGCGTGCTGACTGAAATCCGGCGGCGGCGTGCTGAAATCGACCAGCGGTCGCACCTCGACGAAGCCGATTCGGGCCAGGGGGTGCGTGGCGGCGACCTGCGCCGCCTCGTCGATGTCGCGCGCCTCGATTACGACGAAGCCGCCCAGGATCTCCTTGGTCTCGATGAACGGCCCGTCGACCGCCGAGGTCTTGCCCTCGCGCACCTTCACGGTGCGGGCGCCGTCCGGCAGCTCCAGCGCCTCGCCGGCGACGAAATGGCCGCTGGCCTTCAGCGTCTCGTCATGGGTGGCGCAGCCCTCCAGCGCCGCCTGGGCCTCGGGGCTGCCGCCGAACAGGGTCTGCGGATCGTAATAGATCAGGCAGGCATAGCGCATGATGGGGTCCTTCTGCTTGCGCCTTGAATGCCCCTAATCGTCCGACCCGATCTGGATTCGACAGGCCTTGGAGATGTTCCGCTAGGCAAGGTGGCAGGCGACCCTGTGGCCGACCTCCAGCTCCCGCATCTCCGGCACCTCGGCTCGGCAGCGGTCGGTCGCCAGCGGGCAGCGGGTGTGGAAGCGGCAGCCGGCCGGCGGGTTGGCGGGGCTCGGCAACTCCCCCTTCAGCACCGCGCGGTCACGTGGCGCATCCGGGTCGATCGCCGGGATCGCCGACAGCAGCGCCTGGGTGTAGGGGTGCAGCGGCCGGTCGAACAGCGCGTCGCGGCTGGCGGTCTCGACGATCACGCCGAGATACATCACCGCGATCTCGTCGCAGAGATGCTCGACCACCGCCAAGTCGTGCGAGATGAACAGGAAGGTGACGCCCCGCTGCTCCTTGAGGTCGGAGAACAGGTTGATGATCTGCGCCTGGATCGAGACGTCGAGGGCCGAGACCGGCTCGTCCGCCACGATCAGCTCCGGCTTCAGCGCCAAGGCCCGGGCGATGCCGATGCGCTGGCGCTGGCCGCCGGAGAACTCGTGCGGGTAGCGGGCATACTGATACGGCGCCAGGCCGCAGATCCGCATCACCTCCAGCACCGCGTCGCGCAGTTCGGCCCGGCGGACCAGGCGATGCGCCAGGAGGGCCTCGCCGATCGCGTCGCCGACCCGGACCCGCGGGTTCAGCGAGCCGTAGGGGTCCTGGAACACCAGCTGCATCTTCGGCCGCAGCGTCCGCCGGCCGCGCCGGCCGATCGCGTTGATGTCGCGGCCCTCGAACCGCACCGTGCCGGCGGTCGGCTGGTACAGCCCCAGCACGGTGCGGCCGAGCGTGGACTTGCCGCTGCCGGATTCGCCCACCAGGCCGAAGCTGGTGCCGCGGCGGATGCGGAGATCGACCCCGTCGACGGCGCGGACGTGGCCGGTGACCTGGCCGAACACCCCGTCGCGGATCGGGAAATGAGTCTTGAGGCCCTCGACCTCGAGCAGCGGCGTCGAACTTGTCATGGCGCGATGCTCAGAGCGAAACCCAACGAGTCCCCCC
>NZ_JBFRCU010000035.1:0-67273 GCF_052113205.1 Inquilinus sp. YAF38
CAGGTCTCGGTCCAGCCGCCGCCGGCGCCAGCTCAGCCACAGGTCTCGGTCCAGCCGCCGCCGGCGCCAGCTCAGCCACAGGTCTCGGTCCAGCCGCCGCCGGCGCCAGCGCAGCCACAGGTCTCGATCCAGCCGCCGCCGGCGCCAGCTCAGCCGCAGGTATCGGTCCAGCCGCCGCCGGCGCCGGCCCAGCCGCAGGCATCGGTCGAGCCGCCACCGGCTCCGGCCCAACCTCAAGCCTCGGTCCAGCCGCCGCCGGCTCCGACGCAGCCACAGGCTTCGGCCCAGCCGCCGCCAGCCCCAACCCAGCCATCTCCCCAAGCGGCGGCACCGGCCGATCCGGCCGTGCTGAGCTTCGACGCGATCCGGGTGAACTCGGACGGCGGCGTCACCATCGCCGGGCGCGGCCCGGCCGGGGCCCGCATCCTGCTGATGGACGGCGACCGGCAGATCGGTTCGGCCCAGGCCGACAGCTCCGGCGGCTGGGTCTTCATGTCCGACGCACCGATCGCTGCCGGCGACCATCAGCTGTCGCTGCGCCTGGCCGATGGCGGTGCCACTTCCGGCGAGGTCGCCACCGTGGTGGTGCCGGAGCGTGGCCATGATATCGCCGGCCGGCCGGCGGCCGGCAGCGGCAGCGGCCCGCTGGTGCTGCTGACGCCGCAGCAGGGCGCTTCCACCGTGTTGCAGGCACCGCAGGCGACCTCGTCCGGCCCAACCCCGGCGGCGCCAGGCGGGACCGGGGGGGCGCTATCGATCAACGTCATCGACTATGGCGAGGGCGGCACCGTCTTCGTCAGCGGCCGGGGCCGGGCCGGCGCGACGATCAGGCTCTATCTCGACAACCGGCCGATCGGCGAAGGCGGGGCCGATCCGGGCGGGCGGTTCCGGATCCGGGCCGAAGGCACGATCGAACCCGGTGTCTACAAGCTGCGAGCCGATCAGCTCGATGCCGCCGGCAAGGTGACGGCTCGGGCCGAGACTCCGTTCCAGCGGGCGGCGCCGGCGGAGGTCGCAGTGGCCGAGGGACGGGTCGTGGTCCAGCCCGGCAACAGCCTGTGGCGGATCGCCCGCCGGCTCTATGGTGAGGGGCCGCGCTACACCGTGATCTACCAGGCCAACCAGCAGCAGATCCGCAATCCCGACCTGATCTATCCCGGGCAGATTTTTGCGGTTCCGGCGGCAGACAATCCCAGCTGACGACAAAATCTGCCCGGCGTGACGGCCGTCACAGCAGAGGGATGGAGGGCGGGCTAAGCTGGCGACAGCTCGATAGCGTCTCCCGCTCGAGCAGCCTCCCTGTTTACCTCGCGGGCCCCGGTTTCCAGGGCCCGCTTTTCTTTGTCCGTCAGGCCAGCAGCGCCGCCATCACCTCGCGGTAGCGCGTCGCTACCACGTCCTCGTCGGCGTGGCAGCCGTCGCGCACCCGCCAGCGGCCGCCGGCCATGACATGGCGGATCGGAGAGTGGTTGCCGGCGAAGACGAAGCTGTCCAGCAGCGTGTCGCCCTTGCGGCCGATCAGCGCCGGGTGGTCGCGGTCCAGCACCACCAGATCAGCCCGGGCGCCAGCCTCGATCCGGCCGGTGGCGCGGCCGACCGCGCGGGCACCGCCGTCGATCGCCGCCTGGAACAGGGTGGCGCCGACCGAGGGCCGGTCCGGCCCGCCGGCGACACCGCGCTTCCGGTGCGACAGGCGCTGGCCGTATTCCAGCCAGCGCAGTTCCTCGATCACTCCGACCGAGATATGGCTGTCCGAGCCGATGCCGAGCGCGCCGCCGGCGGCGAGGTAGGGGGCGAGGGGGAACAGGCCGTCGCCGAGATTGGCCTCGGTGGTCGGGCACAGCCCGGCGACCGCGCCGCTGGCCGCCAGCCCGGCGGTCTCGGCCTCGGTCAGATGGGTGGCGTGGATCAGGCACCAGCGGTCATCGACCGCGGCATGGCCGAGCAACCATTCGACCGGCCGGGCACCACTCCAGGCCAGGCATTGCTCGACCTCCTTGACCTGCTCGGCGATGTGGATGTGGATCGGCGCCGCCGGATCGGCTGAGTGCATCCCCGTCACGGTCGCCGCCAGCATCTCCGGCGGCACCGCGCGCAGCGAATGCGGGGCGACGCCGATCCGCACATCCGGGTCGCCGGCATGGTCGGCGCGCAGCCGGCCGATGATGTCGAGGATGCCGTCGACATCGTTCAGGAAGCGGCGCTGCCCGTCGCCGGCCTGCTGCCCGCCGAAGCCGCCGGTGTTGTACAGCACCGGCAGATGGGCGATGCCGAGGCCGGTCGCCTTGGCTGCCGCGATCACCCGGTGCGACAGCTCCGCCCGGTCGGCGTAGGGGGTACCATCCGGCTGGTGGTGCAGGTAGTGGAACTCAGCGACGCAGGTGTAGCCGGCCTTCAGCATCTCGACATACAGCTGCGCCGCGATCGCCTCGACTTGGTCCGGGTTCAGCACGCGGACGAAGCGGTACATCTGCTCGCGCCAGCTCCAGAAATCATCGCCCGGGCCGGCAGTGGTCTCGGCCAGCCCGGCCATGGCGCGCTGGAAGGCGTGGCTGTGCAGATTGGCCATGCCGGGCAGGACGATGCCGGCGATCGGCTCGGCCCCACCGCGCTCGGCCCCGGCCGCGGTGCGGAGGATGTCGCCGCGGGCGTCGAGCTCGATCAGAACGTCATCGGCCCAGCCATCGGCCAGAAGGGCGGTCTCGGCGAAATAGCGCGTGGTCAAGTGGCGGCATCCCGTGAGATGAAACGCGGTGCGGCAGCATAGGCCCGGTTCGGCGAAGGGAAAGAGGCATGTGGGATCGGCTGTGGATCAATGCGCGGCTGGCGACCATGAATGGCGAGGGCTACGGCGCCATTCC
Organism: Inquilinus sp. YAF38; assembly: GCF_052113205.1. Lineage (NCBI taxonomy): Bacteria > Pseudomonadati > Pseudomonadota > Alphaproteobacteria > Rhodospirillales > Rhodospirillaceae > Inquilinus > Inquilinus sp. YAF38. The sequence goes on from NZ_JBFRCU010000035.1 coordinate 2,862, forward strand.
CGACGGTGCGATCGCGACCGCGGGCGACCGCATCGCCTGGGTCGGGCGGCAGGCCGACCTGCCGGGCGCGCCCGATCGCCTGGCCGCGGTCGTGGAGGACGCGGCCGGCGCCTGGGTCACGCCGGGGCTGATCGACTGCCACACCCATCTCGTCCATGGCGGCGACCGCGCCCGTGAATTCGCGATGCGGCTGCACGGCGCCAGCTATGAGGAGATCGCCCGCGCCGGCGGCGGCATCGTCTCGACCGTCGCCGCCACCCGCGCCGCCGCCGAGGAGGACCTGCTGGCCTCGGCCCGGAAGCGGCTCGACGCGCTGGCCGCCGAGGGCGTCACCACCGTCGAGATCAAGTCCGGCTACGGCCTCGACCTGGCGACCGAGGCCAAGATGCTGCGCGTCGCCGGCCGGCTGGGGCAGGAGAGCGGCCTGCGGGTGCGGCGCAGCTTCCTCGGCGCCCATGCGGTGCCGCCGGAGGATCGCGGCCAGCCCGACCGCTATCTCGACCGCGTGGTCGACGAGATGCTGCCGGCGATCGCCCGCGACGGCCTTGCCGACGCGGTGGACGCTTTCGGCGAAAAGATCGCCTTCTCGCCGGCTCAGGTCGAGCGCGTGTTCCGCGCCGCGCGGAACCGGGGCCTGCCGGTCAAGCTGCATGCCGACCAGCTGTCCGACCAGGACGGCGCCGCGCTGGCCGCACGGTTCGGGGCGCTGTCGGCCGACCATCTCGAATACACCAGCGAATCGGGGGCGAAGGAGATGGGCCGCGCCGGCACCGTCGCGGTGCTGCTGCCCGGCGCCTTCTACTTCCTGCGCGAGACCCAGCTGCCGCCGGTGGGGGCGTTCCGGCGGCACGGCGTGCCGATGGCGCTGGCCACCGACAACAACCCCGGCACCTCGCCGGCGACCTCGCTGCTCATGATGCTGAACATGGGCTGCACCCTGTTCCGCCTGACGCCGGAGGAGGCGCTGGCCGGCGTCACCCGCAACGCCGCGCGGGCGCTGGGCCTGGCCGAGGAATGCGGCCGGCTGGTCCCCGGGCTCGCGGCCGACCTGGTGTTCTGGGACGTGGCCGACCCGGCCGAGCTGTCCTACCGCATCGCCTACAATCCGTGCCGCGCCGTGATTCGCGCCGGAATGCCGGTCTGATACGCCGGTATTCCGCCGAATCGGCGCGGTGTGCTAGAAGCATTGCATCGATTGGCGGGGGAAGCCGGTTGCGTTGGTGAGGGGATTGGGTCGGATCGCGGCAATCGCGACGCTGCTGCTCGGCTTGCCGGCCGGGCCGGCGCGGGCGCAGGACAGCTGCACGCCTTACATCCTGGCGATGGAGGGGGCCTTCGGCATTCCCCGCGGCATGTTGCTGGCGATCGCGCAGACCGAATCGGGCGGCAAGGGCGATCCTTACCCCTGGGCTTTGAATGTCGGCGGCACCTCGCTGTTCCCGAACAGCCTGGCCGCCATGAAGGCGGCGATCGAGGACAACGGCGGCGGCGAAAGCCCTAATATCGACGTCGGCTGTATGCAGATCTCGCTTCGTTACCACAAGCAGACCTTGCCGGACTACACTCTGATCTTCGAGCCAGAATACAATGTGATCTATGGCGCGTATTTCCTGCGGCGATTGTTCAACCGTTACGGCAATTGGCTGCAGGCGATTGCGCATTATCATTCGAGCGATCCGGATCGGCAGTTCGCCTATGCCTGCCGGGTGCTGGAACGGCTGAAGAAAATCCGCGGCCAGGGGGGCGGTCCGATTGAAGCCTGCGTGTCAGGTTGAGGGGCCAACGAATTGATTCGGGTTTTCTTTCCCGGCCAGATCGTTCAGAAGATGGAACATTGGGGGCGTTGGCTCGATCAGCGCTGCGATCGGCCATTTGAGAAGATGTCAGAAGCGGGGGACCATGAAGCCTGTGCACAGTGACCGTCGCCGGGACCGAGAGGGCGAGGCGCGTCGACTCGGATGGACCCTTCGCTACGGCATCKGTCCGGCCCTCCTGGCCTGCGGCGTGCTGATCCTCACCCCGATCGCCGGCCAGGCCCAGATGAACGCGCTGGTCGACCAGCTGCAGCAGCTCGGCATCAGCCCGTCGCAGTTGCAGCAGCAGGGCATCCAGCCGGACGGCATCACCATCCCCAGCGGGCCGCGCGTCCCGACGACGACCCCGGCGCAGGTCACCGAGCCGTCGGTGCTCTCGCCGGGCCTGCCGTCATCGACCATTTCCGCCGCGCCCGTCTCGCGCATCGAGGCCGACTACCAGCGGCGGCTGGCCGGCGACATCAGCCAGTTCGGCTATGACGTCTTCGGCGGCGGCGCCGTCGCCAGCCAGGTGGTCAGCGGCGCCGTCAGCGAGAACTACGTCGTCGGCATCGGCGACCAGATCGTGGTCACCCTGCGCGGCCAGGTGAATCAGGGCATCAGCGCGACGGTCGACCGCGAGGGCCGGCTGATCCTGCAGGATCTGCCGCCGGTCCCGGCGGCCGGCCGCTCCTTCGGCGATCTGCGCCGCGAGATCGAGACCAGGGTCCGGGAAAACTACGTCAGCACCGAGGCCTATGTGTCGCTCGGCGATGTGCGGGCGATCTCGGTGACCCTTACCGGCGAGGTGGTCAAGCCCGGCACTCAGACCCTGACCAGCTTCTCGACGCTGGTCGACGCCCTGACCGCCGGCGGCGGGATCAAGAAGACCGGCTCGCTGCGCACGGTCGCGCTGATCCGGCAGGGCCAGACCAAGGTCATCGACCTCTACGGCTTCCTGATGGGCTACAGCAACGAGGCCGACCTCCTGCTGCAGGACGGCGACCGGATCTCGGTGCCGACGATCGGACGCACCGTCGGGGTCGGCGGCGACGTGGTCCGGCCGGGCATCTTCGAGATGCCGCCCGACGCCGTCGGACCGCTCAGTGTCGCCGAGATGCTGGACTATGCCGGCGGGCCGATCCGCCCCTCCGGCAACCGGTTCAACCTGCTGCGGCTCGACCGCAACGGCCAGGACCAGGTCCAGAACCTGTCGGGGCAGACGGCGGTGCCGGTGCAGACCGGCGACATCATCCAGATCACCCTGTCGCAGGATTTGCGCGTCGGCAGCGTTTCGGTCACCGGCAACGTCACCGTTGCCGGCGTCCGGCCGCTTAGCAGCGCGCCGACGCTCCGCGCCTTGCTGTCCGATCCGCCGATCCTGGCGGATGACGTCTACCTGCCCTTCGGCGTGATTCAGACCACCGATCCGGCCACGCGGATCCGCAAATTCGTGCCGGTCAATCTGAGCGTGGCGCTGCGCGGCGGCGGCAACATCCGCCTGCGCGACCGCGACAAGCTGATCGTGCTGTCACGCGAGGACATCCGCTATCTCGGCGGGGACGACGTCCAGATGATGCTGGCCGGACGCCAGCCGGGCCAGGCTCGATCGGCGGCGGCGGACGCGTCCCAGAACGTCCAGGCCCAGAACCAGACGCTGACCTCCGCGCTGCCCGCGGCGGTTGCGGTCAGCGGCAGCTGCCTCGGCCTGCGGTCGCTGGCGGAGGCGGTGCGCAACGATTCGACCGGCCGTTTCCGCAACGCGCGGCAGACCTTCCAGAATGTTGAGGGGGCCGGTTCCCTGCAGGTCAACCGTGCCTGCCCGCAAATTTTTGACGACTATCCGGACCTGCTGCCCTTCGTGATCGAGCATGTCGTCGCGCTCGAAGGCCAGGTGCGGGTGCCGGGCAGCTACCCGATCATCCCGGGCACCACGCTCGCCACCGTGCTCGACATCGCCGGCGGCACGACGATCGAGGCCGACCGCCGCGCCATCGAGGTCGGCTACTTCTCCACCCTGTCGCCAGCCAACGTCAGCGGCTCCTGGCGCTCGGTGCAGAGCCTCGGCGCCACCACCGCGTCGATCAAGCTGAACCCCGGCGACAGCGTCCGTATCCCGCAGAGCCCGCAGCTGCGCGAGGACGGGTCGGTCACCCTGGCCGGCGAGTTCACCCATCCCGGTCGCTACGTGATCCGCCGCGGCGAGACCCTGCTGCAGCTGATCCAGCGGTCCGGCGGCTACACCAACCAGGCCTTCACCTATGGCGCGGTGTTCACCCGCGAGGCCGTGCGGCAGCAGCAGCAGCAGGGCTATGAGCGCACCGCCCGTGAGATCCAGGCCGGGTTGCCGCAGCTCGTCCAGGAGGCCCAGGGCGACAGTGCCAACAAGAGCCCCGCCGCGGCCCTGCCGGCAATCCAGAGCCTGATCGCCGAGCTGAAGAGCATCCCGGCCGCGGGCCGCGTGGTGATCGAGGCCGATCCGACGGTGCTGGCGGCAAAGCCGGAGCTCGACTTCACCCTGGATGCGGGTGACCAGCTGTTCGTGCCGAAGCGGCCGCTGTTCGTCACCGTCTCGGGCGAGGTGCTCAACCCGGGCACGGTCCAGTATGACGGCAAGCTGACCGCCGATGATTATGTCGAGTTCGCCGGCGGCATGACCGAGGTGGCGGATACCGGCCGCGCCTTCGTCATCATGCCGAACGGCCAGGCGCAGCCGCTCGATCTGTCGTCCTGGAGCTACAGCTCGGTCCGGGTGCCGCCGGGGTCGGTCATCATCGTGCCGCGCGACCTGACGCCGTTCGACCTGTACCGGCTGGTGCGGGATGTCGGATCGATCGTGCAGAGCCTGGCGATCTCCGCCGCCTCGCTGGTGATCATCGGCAACAACAAGAACTGACGCTGGCTGGGTCACAAAGGGGGCGGTGCCGCCGGCACCGCCCTTTTTTGTAGCCGGATTGCCGGCATGCGCGGGGCGAGATTGTGCCGTGGGCGTGACGCGCTAACCTGACCGGGTCAGGCGGAAGCGGAACGGGCGTCGCATGCAAATCACCGACCTCATCAACTCGATCGCCGATCGTGGCCTCGAGCTCTTCGCCTTCGGCCGCGGCCGGGCTTTGCCGCAGGATCTGGGCGGCATCTGCCATGCGCTGTTGTCTGAACGAGGAGAAGCCTCCGGCATCGCCCTGGCGCGCGAGCTGGTAGCCCTCTATCGCGGCCTGGACGCGGCCGGGCGCGAGGCGTTCTTCACCCTGCTGGCGCGCGAGTTTGGCCCCGACCACGCGGCGGTCGCCGCCGCCGCCCGGGCCTTCGTCGCCGAGCCCAGCGCGGCCGGGGCGCTGGCGCTGGCCGAGGCGGCTGAGCCGCCGCGGCGGGAGCTGCTGCGCCGCATCAACATGCTGCCCGAGGGCACCGAGTTCGTGATCGGGCTGCGGGCCGACGCGCTCGACCTCGCGGATGAGAAGCCGGAGCTGCAGATCGTGGACGCCGACCTCAAGCATGTGCTGACCGACTGGTTCTCCGGCGGCTTCCTGGAACTGCGCCGGATCACCTGGGAGACGCCGGCGATCATCCTGGAGAAGCTGATCCAGTATGAGGCAGTGCACGCCATCCCGGGCTGGGAGTTCCTGCGCCGGCGCCTGGCCGAGGATCGGCGCTGCTACGCCTTCTTCCATCCGGCTTTGCCGAACGAGCCGGTGATTTTCGTCCAGGTGGCGCTGGTGCGCGGGCTGTCCGGCGAGATTGCGCCGCTACTCGACCCCGGGGCGCCGGTCGGCGATCCCGCTGCGGCCGACACCGCGATCTTCTATTCGATCACCAACACGCTGAAGGGGCTGCGCGGCATCTCCTTCGGCAGCTTCCTGCTGAAGCAGGTGGTGGCCGACCTGCAGCAGACCCTTCCAAACCTCGCCACCTTCTCGACCCTGTCGCCGATTCCCGGTTTCCGGCGCTGGCTGGAGACAACGGCGCCGGAGCACGAGCATCCGGCGGTGCAGGCGGCGGCCGAGGATCTGGTGCAGGTGCTGGAGGCGGGCGGGATCGAAGCGGCCGGCGCGGAAAAGATCCCGAAGGCGGCGCTGCTCGGCCTCTGCGCCCGCTATCTCGCCGCCGAGCTGCGGCCGAACGGGCGGCCGGTCGATCCGGTGGCGCGGTTCCATCTCGGCAACGGCGCCCGGCTGGAGCGGCTGAACTGGGCCGGCGACACTTCGCCGAAGGGGCTGGAGCAGGGCTGGGGACTTCTGGTCAATTACCTCTATGATCCGGCCGAGCTGGAGCGGAACCACGAGGCCTTCGTCAATGCCGGCAAGGTGGCGACGAGCCGCGCGGTGGCGCGCCAGCTGAAGCCCTATCTCTGACCCGCCGAGCCGAATGACCAATCTCTACCACGCCCTGTCCGCCCGTTTCCCCGCCGACCGGTCCAAGCCGGCGCTCGAGCTCGCCGACGGACGCCGGATCTCTTATGCCGGGCTGGAGGCGGCCAGCGCCCGTTACGCCAACCTGCTGCGGCGGCTGGGCGTGGCGCCGGGCGACCGGGTGATTGTGCAGATCGACAAGTCGCCGGAAGTGGTGTCGCTCTATCTCGGCTGCCTGCGCGCCGGTGCCGTCTACCTGCCGCTCAACACCGCCTACACCAAGGGCGAAGTCGCTTATTTCGCCGGCGACGCCGAGCCGGCGATGGCGGTGTGCCAGCCGGCGCGGCTGGCCGAGATCGAGGCGGTGGCCAAGCCGGCCGGCGCCAACGCGGTGCTGACGCTAGGGCCAGCCGGGGAGGGGACCCTGGCCGAGGCCGCGGCGGCAGAGGCGGACAGCTTCGAGACGCTGCCGCGCGGGCCGGACGACCTGGCCGCGATCCTCTACACCTCCGGCACCACCGGCCGGTCGAAGGGGGCGATGCTCAGCCACGACAACCTGTTGTCGAACGCCCTGACGCTGCATGATTACTGGGGCTTCCGGCCGGAGGACGTGCTGCTGCACGCCCTGCCGATCTTCCACACCCACGGCTTGTTCGTCGCCACCAACTGCGCCCTGCTGGCCGGGGCGACCATGCTGTTCCTGCCGAAATTCGACGGCGCCGAGGTGCTGCGCCTGCTGCCCAGGGCCAGCGTGATGATGGGCGTGCCGACCTTCTATACGCGGCTCCTGGAGCAGCCCGGCCTCACGCCCGAGACGTGCGCTCACATGCGGCTGTTCATCTCCGGCTCGGCGCCGCTGCTGGCCGACACCTTCGACCACTTCCGGCAGCGCACCGGCCACACCATCCTCGAACGCTACGGCATGACCGAGACCAACATGAACACCTCGAACCCGCTCGACGGCGAGCGGCGGGCAGGGACTGTCGGCTTCCCGTTGCCCGGCGTGTCGCTGCGGGTCGTGGACGACGATGCGAAGCCGCTGCCGCAGGGCGAGATCGGCGTGATCGAGGTCAAGGGCCCGAACGTGTTCAAGGGTTATTGGCGGATGCCGGACAAGACCGCGGCCGAGTTCCGGGCCGACGGCTTCTTCATCACCGGCGATGTCGGAGTGGTGGACGACCGCGGCTATGTCTCGATCGTCGGCCGGGCCAAGGACCTGATCATCACGGGCGGCTTCAATGTCTATCCCAAGGAGGTCGAAAGCCTGATCGACGCCATCCCCGGCGTCGAGGAATCGGCGGTGATCGGCCTGCCGCATCCGGATTTCGGCGAGGCGGTGGCGGCGGTGGTGAAGATGCGGGCAGGTGCCGTGCCGCTCGATCCTGCCGCGGTCCAGGCGGCGCTGCAGGACCATCTGGCCCGGTTCAAGCAGCCCAAGGCGGTGTTCGTGGTGGCCGAGATCCCGCGCAACGCCATGGGCAAGGTGCAGAAGGCGGCCCTGCGCGAGCAGTATAAGGCGACCTTCGAGCCAGCGTGACCTAAAGCGGGTCGCGCTTCGGGTTGCTGAGCAGGCCCTCGCGCTGCGCCACGTGGTTGTGGCCGGCGGACTGCGCGATCGCGTCGTGGTCCGGCGCGGGCTCGATGCGGACCAGGTCGGGCTCGTGCCAGGGCGATCCGGTGTCCCGCAAGGGCGGCTTGCCGGGCGAGAAGCCTGTGGCCAGGAAGGTCGCATCGAGATAGCGGCGCGCATCCTCGGGGCTCTCCGCGAAGACGACCATGTCCTTCACGAAATCGGCGCCGTTCTCCGGGTCGACGGCACGCCACCGCGGGTCTTGCCGGCGGGCGGGGTTGATCCGGACAGAATAGGCGCGCATGGGCTGGTGCCTCCTTGGTCGACACCCGGCCAACGCCGCCGCCGCGGTAGCGGTTCCGGATCAGCGGCAGGCGGGCTCGCCGGCCTCGATGTGGAAGCGGCGCGGGCCCGGCATCGCCGGCTGGGCGCTGTCGGCGGGGTGTCGACGATGCGGATGTCGAGCGTGCAGGGGCCGGCCTGGATCCGGTAGAGATCCTCGCCCGGCCGCTCGATCCGGTCGATCGGAGCGTCGCGCAGCTTCTGAGCCAGATCGTTGCTGTCCAGGATCGCCTGGAGCTCCCGCAGCCGCTGCCAATAGGGCGGCAGCGCCGCTCGGGCCTCGGCCGCGGCGCCGAGAAGCAGCAGCGCTGCAGCGCCGGCGGCCGCAATGCGGTGGCTGGAAGGAGATGGGGCCACGTCACGCCTCCTCGTCGCGGCCCCTGCGTCAGGCGCCGACATTCGGGATGAAGAAGCAGCGTATCGAATCGTCCGGCTTGCGGCAGAGCCAGTATTTGTCGTCTTCGCTGACTGGGCCTGGTCGGTCGGCACCAGCACTCCGGCTGGCCGGACCATATAGCCGTCGGGCCGAACCTGGACGTCGCGGGAAGGGTAGGCGGCGCAGTCGTTCGGTCCGCAGCAATGCTCATGCATGCCGGTCAGGTTCCGGTATTGGCCGTTTTGGATCCGCGCCGCCGGTCCATGGGCGGCCGCACTGCCGGTGGCGATGGCAAGCGCGGCCGCAAACGGGAAGAGGATGCGCATCGGCGCGACCTCCTGCCAGGGTTGCGGACGACTGGGCGTCACGCCTGGTCGGTCGGCCCGTTGCGTCCGTCTGCAGCGGACCGTGCAGAACGAACAATGGAACTTACCTGCATCTTCGTTCCACCGGACCCTGGACCATTGAACCAAGGGACGGAGTCCGCTCCGCTCTGCCAGGGCGGTCGGTGGCGGCGACTCCGGCTCCGGCCGGAGCCTGAAGCCGCTGTTCCAGCCGGTTGCGAAGACCGCTCCAGCCCAGGCATTCCGTGGCGTTCGCTTTGATCTTGACTCTCCAGGGGCGTAGGCATACATGGCCGGTGACGCCGGACGAGCCCAGGCCTGCCCGGCGCCAATCGCACAACGAGAGACAGATGGACGACCACCCTAGTCGTGGCGTCGCCAAGGCCGATCCGGCCGCGGTGACGTCGCCCGAACATCACTGGATCGCACTCGGCCTCGGCCGGGTGGATGGCGTGAGCCGGACCTAGGGTCGGAGCGCCGTTCGCCCCGCTTCCGCCGCGTGCGGGAACGGAGCGAACGATGAACCTCGCATTTCTCTCCTGCTTCGATCGCCGCCTGCGCCTGGCGCTGGGCGCCGTGATCTCCCCGCGGGCCGAGGCGCTGGCCGCCCTGCCGCGGTTCCGCAACCGCGACCTGCGCCACGACCCGGTCCGGGACGAGGACAAGGTGCTGCTGCGCTGGATCCGCGACCCCGAGACCGGCAAGATCGCCGCCCGCTGGGACGAGCCGGCCGCCGTGGCCCCGGCCACGCCGGTCGATGACTTGGCCGAGCACCGCGCCCGCCGGGCGCAGCGCTACCGTTCGCGTTTCGTCTGGACCGACCGCCGCAGCGCCTGAGCCGCGGCGGCCGACGCCGATCCGGGCGGCTGCCCGGGCTTGCTTTTCCCCGGCGCAGGGCGTATCAACCGCGCCGTCGTCAATCCCACACGCGGGCATCGCGGCCTGCCACAGCAGTGGCTCGGTCGCTCCGGTGCTTTTCGCCATATCCGCAATCCGCGGTGCGGCGGGAGGCAAGGCCCGCGGCGGAACAACCGGAAAAAGGATCTTCCGACCATGGCTACGCCGACCTTCACCATGCGCCAGCTCCTCGAAGCCGGCGCCCATTTCGGCCACCACACCCGCCGTTGGAACCCGAAGATGGCGCCGTTCATCTTCGGCGTGCGCAACGGCGTGCACATCATCGACCTCGAGCAGACCGTGCCGATGCTGCACCGGGCGCTCGACGCGGTCCGTGACGTCGTCGCCAACGGCGGCCGCGTTCTGTTCGTCGGCACCAAGCGCCAGGCGGCGGACAAGATCGCCGACGCGGCCAAGCGCTGCGGCCAGTACTACGTCAACCACCGCTGGCTCGGCGGCATGCTGACCAACTGGAAGACGGTGTCGCAGTCGATCAAGCGCCTGAAGGAGATGGACGAGCAGCTCAACCAGGGCGCGGTCGGCCTGACCAAGAAGGAGCAGCTGACCCTGACCCGCGAGCGCGACAAGCTCGAGAAGGCGCTGGGCGGCATCCGCGACATGGGCGGCCTGCCCGACATCCTGGTCATCATCGACACCAACAAGGAGTCGATCGCGGTCCTGGAAGCCGCCAAGCTCGGCATCCCGGTCGTGGCCGTGCTGGACAGCAACTCCAGCCCCGACGGCATCACCTTCCCGGTGCCGGGCAATGACGACGCGCTGCGCGCGATCGAGCTGTATTGCGAGCTGTTCTCCGGCTCGGTCATCGCTGGCATCCAGGCCGAGATGAGCGCGAGCGGCGCCGATGTCGGCGAGATGGAGGAGGCCCCGGCCGAGGAGGCGCTGCCGCCGCCGGCGGCCGAGACCGGCGAGGCGGAGCAGCCGGCCGCCTGAGCCGAGAGCGAACCAGGGGCGGCCCAGAAAGCCGCCCCTTTCTGTCGATGAGGGCGCCTGCGACCGGTGGGGCGCGGCGCCGAACGAACGGATGCGAGGACGATATGGCCGAGATCACCGCGGCGCTGGTGAAGGAGCTTCGTGAGAAGACCGGCGCCGGCATGATGGATTGCAAGAAGGCATTGGGCGAGAGCGGCGGCGACCTGGAGACCGCGGTCGACTGGCTGCGCAAGAAGGGCCTTGCGGCCGCCGCGAAGAAGGCCGGGCGCGTTGCGGCCGAAGGCCTGATCGGCGCCGCCGTCGAGGGCACCCGGGGCGCGCTGGTCGAGGTCAATTCCGAGACCGATTTCGTGTCGCGCAACGACAAGTTCCAGGGCCTCGTCTCGACCCTGGCCGGCCTCGCCCTCAAGGCGAATGGCGATGTCGAGGCGCTGGCCGCCAGCGCCTATCCCGGCACCGGCCGCACCGCCGCCGAGGAGGTGACCCATCTGATCGCCACCATCGGCGAGAACATCAGCCTGCGCCGCAGCGCCGCCCTGTCGGTTTCGGACGGCGTCGTCGCCGCCTATGTCCACAGCCCGGTGGCCGCCGGCCTCGGCAAGATCGGCGTTCTGGTGGCGCTGGAATCGACCGGCGACAAGGCCAAGCTCGAGGCCTTCGGCAAGCAGATCGCGATGCATGTCGCGGCGGCTCGGCCGGACGCGCTGCACATCGCCGACGTCGATGCCAGCAACCTCGAGCGCGAGCGCGCCGTGCTGGTCGAGCAGGCCCGTGCCAGCGGCAAGCCCGAAGCGATCATCGAGAAGATGGTCGAAGGCCGGATCCGCAAGTACTACGAGGAAGTGGTGCTGCACGAGCAGGTCTGGGTGCTGGACGGCGAGACCAAGGTCCGCAAGGCGATCGAGGATGCCGCCAAGGATGCCGGCGCCCCGGTCAGCGTGACCGGCTTCGTCCGCTTCGTGCTCGGCGAGGGCATCGAGAAGGAGCAGGGCGACTTCGCGGCGGAAGTGGCGGCCACGCTCGGCCGCTGAGCCGAATGGGAACAGATTGGCGGCGCTGAGGGAGTGGAGCGACATGGCGAAAGCGGCCCAGTATCGACGGGTGCTGTTGAAGATTTCCGGGGAAGCCCTGATGGGCGACCGGGATTACGGCATCGACCCGAAGATGGTGGAGCGCATCGCCGATGATGTCGCCCAGGTCCATTCCCTCGGCGTCGAGATCTGCATGGTGGTCGGCGGCGGCAACATCTTCCGCGGCATCAGCGGCGCCGCCTCCGGCATCGAGCGGGCGACCGCCGACTACATGGGCATGCTGGCCACGGTGATGAACGGCCTGGCGCTGCAGAGCGCCTGCGAGCACAAGGGCCTGCACACCCGCGTGGTCTCGGCCATCCCGATGCAGACGGTGTGCGAACCCTATATCCGGCGCCGGGCGATCCGGCACATGGAGAAGGGTCGCGTCGTCATCTTCGTCGGCGGCACCGGCAACCCGTTCTTCACCACCGACACCGGCGCCGCGCTGCGGGCGTCGGAGATGGGCTGCGACGCCTTGCTCATGGGCAAGCAGGTCGACGGTGTCTACGACGCCGACCCGCTCAAGGTCGAAGGGGCCAAGCGCTTCGATCGCTTGACCTACATGGATGTGCTGGCGAAAGATCTCCGCGTCATGGATCATGCGGCGATCTCGCTGGCCCGTGAAAACAAGATCCCGATCCTGGTCTTCTCCATCAACGAGCATGGCGCGTTTGCGGAGGTGGTCGCGGGGCAGGGGCGCTACACTATCGTGACCGAGGAGGGCTGAGCGTGGCCAAAGCCGATCTCGACGACATCTCCCGCCGCATGGCGGGTGCTCTGGAGTCCCTGCGCAAGGATCTGGCCGGTCTCCGCACCGGCCGCGCCAGCATCAGCCTGCTCGAGCCGATCACGGTCGACGTCTATGGCGCCCAGATGCCGCTGAACCAGGTCGGCACCATCGGCGTGCCCGAGCCGCGCATGCTGACCGTCACGGTCTGGGACCGCAGCGCGGTCAAGTCGGTGGAGAAGGCGATCCGCGATTCGGGCCTCGGCCTGAACCCGCAGACCGAGGGCCAGACCGTGCGCGTGCCGCTGCCGGAGCTGAGTGAGGAACGCCGCCGCGAGCTGACCAAGGTTGCCGGCAAATATGCCGAGGCCGCCCGTGTCGCGGTGCGCAACGTCCGCCGTGACGGCATGGACGCGCTGAAGCGCGCCGAAAAGGACCACGAGATCTCCGAGGACGAGCACAAGCGCCTGGCCGACAAGATTCAGGGCCTGACCGACAGCCGCATTCGCGAGATCGACGACGTGGCGGCGCAGAAGGAAAAAGAGATCCTTCAGGTCTGAGCACCGGGATGCACCGTTTCGCCCCCAAGGCCGAGGATCAGCCCGCGCTCCATGTCGCGATCATCATGGACGGCAACGGTCGCTGGGCGACCGGCCGAGGCCTGCCGCGCACGCTGGGCCATCGCAAGGGCATCGACGCCGTGCAGCGGACGATCGACGYGTCGATCGAGCTCGGCGTCGGCTATCTGACTTTGTTCGGCTTCTCGACCGAGAATTGGCGCCGGCCGATCCTCGAGGTCGGTGAGCTGATGAAGCTGCTGCGCTTCTTCCWGCGCGGCGAGCTGAGGGCCCTGCACAAGAAGGGCGTGCGGCTGCGCTTCATCGGCGACCGCGACCGGCTGGCGCCGGATATCGTCGACCTGCTGGTCGAGAGCGAGACGCTGACCCAGGGCAACACCCGGCTCAACCTCACCGTCGCGCTCAGCTACGGCGCCCGGCAGGAGATCACCGAGGCGGCGCGCCGGGTGGCGCGCGAGGTCGCCTCTGGCGCCCTGTCGCCGGAGGCGATCGACGAGCGGCTGTTCGCCGGCCGCCTGTTCACCGCCGACCTGCCCGACCCCGACCTGATCATCCGCACCAGCGGCGAGCAGCGGATCAGCAACTTCCTGCTGTGGCAGGCGGCCTATGCCGAGCTGATCTTCATCGATACGCTGTGGCCGGATTTCGGCCATGCCGACCTCGAGGCCGCCCTCGCCGAGTTCCGGCGGCGGGAACGTCGCTATGGCGCTGTCGGTGGCCAATAGCCCGCAGGTCAAGCGCAGCAACCTGACGCTGCGGATCGTCTCCAGCCTCGTTCTCGGACCGCTGATCCTCGCCGCCGTCTATGTCGGCCAATGGGAATTCGCGGTCATCATCGCGCTCCTCGGCATGCTCGGGGTCGACGAATGGCTGCGGCTGGTGCTGCGGCGGCCGCCGCCCGGCTGGGTCAGGGCCGGGGCCGCCATCGCCATCATCGCCGTGACCATCGCCACGGGCTGCGCCGGCGCTGTCGCTGGCCTGGTCGTGCTGGCCGCGGCGACGGTGGCCTTCGACATCGCGGTGAATCTGCGCCTCGGCACGCCCGGCCGGATGCCCGCGCTGGGCCTGCCCTATCTCGGCCTGACCGTGGTCGCGCTGCTGCATCTGCGCCAGGACGGCTGGCAGCCGGTGCTGTGGCTGCTGCTGGTGGTCTGGGCCACGGATATCGGCGGCTACATCTTCGGCCGCTGGATCGGCGGGCCGAAGCTGGCGCCGCGGCTGAGCCCGAAGAAGACCTGGGCCGGGCTGATCGGCGGGGCCGGCCTGGCGGCCGTGGCCGGCGCTGCCGCGATCGCGGTGCTGCATCGCGCCGGCGCGGCGGTCCTGGCCGTACCCGCCGCCGCCGCGCTCGCTCTGCTGGCCCAGGCCGGCGATCTCGCCGAATCCGCGGTCAAGCGCCATTATGGGGTCAAGGACAGCGGCAACCTGATCCCCGGCCATGGCGGCGTGCTCGACCGGATCGACGGCCTGCTGGCCGCGGCGCCGGTCTTCGCCTTGTTCACAGCCCTTTTGGATGCATCGTTCAGATGATCTCGGCCCCGTCCGCGGATGCCCCGCGCTCCGTCACCATCCTCGGCGCCACCGGCTCGGTCGGCGCCAGCACCGTCGACCTGATCGGCCGGTCGCCGGAGCGCTTCATGGTCGAGGCGGTGACCGCCAACACGGATGCGGAGCGGCTGGCGGCGATCGCCCGGCAACTCGGCGCCCGCTATGCCGCGGTGGCGGATGAGGCGGCCTATCCGGCGCTGAAGGCGGCCCTGTCCGGCAGCGGTATCGAGGCGGCGGGCGGTGCCGAGGCGGTGGTGGCGGCGGCGGCCCGGCCGGCCGACTGGGTGATGGGTGCCATCGTCGGCGCCGCCGGGCTGCAGCCGATCCTGACCGCGATCCGGCGCGGCGCCATGGTCGCCTTCGCCAACAAGGAGTGCCTGGTCTGTGCCGGCGAGCTGATGATGGCCGAGGTGCGGCGGCACGGCGCCACGCTGCTGCCGGTCGACAGCGAGCACAACGCAATCTTCCAGGTGTTGCAGCCCGGCGCGAAGGTGCGGCGGCTGATCCTGACCGCCTCCGGTGGGCCGTTCCGGGAATGGACACGCGACCAGATGGCGGCGGCGACGCCGGCCCAGGCCGTCGCCCATCCGAACTGGAGCATGGGGGCCAAGATCTCGGTCGACAGCGCCACCCTGATGAACAAGGGGCTGGAGCTGATCGAGGCTTCGCATCTCTTCGCCATGCCGGAGGACCGGATCGAGATCGTGGTCCATCCGCAATCGGTGATCCACAGCCTGGTCGACTATGCCGATGGCTCGGTGCTGGCCCAGCTCGGCGTGCCCGACATGCGGGTGCCGATCGCCTACACCCTGGCCTGGCCGGAGCGGATGGAGACGCCCTGTGCCGCGCTGGACCTGGCCAAGATCGCCCGGCTCGATTTCCAGGAACCGGACCCGGAGCGGTTCCCGGCACTGCGGCTGACCCGGGAATGCCTGCGGCAAGGTGGCTCGGCCGCGACTGTGCTGAATGCCGCCAACGAGGTGGCGGTGGCGGCGTTCCTGGAGGGGCGGATCGGCTTCCTCGACATCGAGCGGATCGTCGAGGGCACCCTTGCCATGATTCCGGCACAAGCTGTGGCGACTCTGGACGAGATGTTCGCCATCGACGCCGCGGCGCGACGGCACGCCGCTGCGCTTTGAAATCGCGGGCGAGCGGGCCCACATAGGCCCTCTGGCCGAGAGGTACGCATGACGCTGTTCACCTATCTGATCCCGTTCCTGGTCGTGCTGACCGTTCTCGTCTTCGTGCACGAGTTCGGCCACTACTGGGTCGCCCGCCGCAACGGGGTACGGGTCGAGACCTTCTCGATCGGCTTCGGGCCGGAGCTGTTCGGCTTCAACGACCGGCACGGCACCCGCTGGAAGTTCAGCATCGTGCCGCTCGGCGGCTATGTGAAGATGTTCGGCGACGCCGATGCGGCGTCGTCTCCGGCGACCGCGGCGCTGGACGGCATGACCGAAGACCAGCGCTCGGTGTCGTTCCATCACAAGCGGGTCGGCCAGCGCGCCGCGATCGCCGCCGCGGGGCCGATCGCGAATTTCCTGTTCTCGATCGTCGCCCTGTTCTTCCTGTTCCTGGTCGGCGGCCATCCCTTCCCGCCGGCGGTGGTGGGCGACGTCTCGGCGGGCGGCGCCGCGGCCGAGGCCGGGATCCGGTCGGGGGACCGGATCACCAGCATCGACGGCACCGCGGTCGATCGCTTCGCCGAGCTCGGCGTCGCGGTCCGGGCCGGCGGCGGCAAGGCGGTCGCGCTCGGCATCGACCGCAATGGCGAGGCGCTGAGCTTCGACCTGACGCCGCGGCAGGAGACGGTGGAGACGAACGATGGCGGCAGCGCCACCATCTGGCGGCTCGGCATCGCCGCCGACACCGGCCCCTACGGCGTGGTCGAGGCCGCCCGGATGTCGGTCAGCGAGAGCTGGGCGATCGTGTCGATGACCGCCTCGGCGCTCGGCGAGATGGTGTCGGGCCAGCGCGGCACCGAGGATCTCGGCGGCCCGCTCCGGATCGCCCAGATGTCCGGCGAGGTCTACCAGGTCGGCATCGTGGCGCTGCTCTGGTTCATGGCGATCCTGTCGATCAATCTCGGCCTGATCAACCTGGTGCCGATCCCGATGTTGGACGGCGGCCACCTGCTGTTCTGCGCGATCGAGGCGCTCCGCGGCCGGCCGCTCGGCGCGCGTGCCCAAGAATACGGTTTCCGCCTTGGGCTCGCTTTGGTATTAACCCTGATGCTCTTCGCGACCTGGAACGACTTGGTCCAACTCAAGGTAGTGGCCTTTTTCAAAGGCTTGGTGTCCTGAGCCGGGACGTGTTACCGGATCACGGCGGTTGTGACTCGCCGCGATCCGTAGCCGCTGAAGTGGGGGCGGCGGTCGTTCGTCAAGCCTCTCGCGCCCGGTCGATCGATCGGGGTGAGAGGATGGGTATGAGTTTGAGGGGAAAGTAGAAACCGATGTCGACCGTGACCTCCCGACTCTGGCTCGCGGCCGTGGCGGCTGTCGCTCTTAGTACGGCGCCGATGACGGCGCCGGCGCAGACCCGCGGTGCCGGAACCATCGCCGACGTCAAGGTCGAGGGGTCGCAGCGCATCGAGCCCGCGACCGTGATCTCCTATATGGCGCTCAAGCCGGGCGACGACTACAGCGACCGCGGCGTGGACGAATCCGTCAAGAGCCTGTTCGCCACCGGCCTGTTCGCCAATGTCCAGATCCGGCGCGAGGGATCGAGCCTGGTGGTGACAGTCGAAGAGAACCCGATCCTCAACGAGATCGCGTTCGAGGGGAACGACCGCTTCGACGACACCAAGCTGACGGCCGAGATCGAGGAGCGCCCGCGGCAGGTCTATACCCGAACGAAGGCGCAGAGCGACGCCGACCGCATCCAGCAACTGTACCGCCGCAGCGGCCGCTTCGCCGTCGCGGTCGAGCCGAAGATCATCAAGCTCGACCAGAACCGCGTGAACCTGGTGTTCGAGATCCGCGAGGGCGACCTCGCCAAGATCGAGCGGATCAACTTCGTCGGCAACCGGGCCTTCTCCAACGGCGAGTTGCGCGACGAGATCCTGACCAAGGAGACCGAGTGGTGGAACATCCTCGCCTCCAACGACACCTATGACCCCGACCGCCTGGCCGTCGACCAGGAGATGCTGCGCCGCTATTACCTGAACCGCGGCTATGCCGATTTCCGCGTGGTCTCGGCGGTGTCGGAGCTAGCGCCGGACGGCGAAGGCTTCTTCATCACCTTCACGGTCGATGAAGGCGAGCGCTACAAGTTCGGCAAGATCGACGTCAACAGCGCCCTGCCGGGCGTGACGCCGGAGGAGCTGCAGACCGTCATCGTCAGCAATGAGGGCGACTGGTACTCGAGCAAGTCGGTCGAGGACACGATCCAGGCCCTGACCACCTATCTCGGCGACCGTCAGTATGCGTTCGTCGACATTCAGCCGTCGGTGCAGCGCAACCGCGACGAGCATCTGATCGCGATCACCTACGAGATCTCAGAAGGCCCGCGCGTCTTCGTCGAGCGGATCGACATCAGCGGCAACGTCCGTACCGCCGACGAGGTGATCCGCCGCGAGTTCGAGCTGGCCGAGGGCGATCCGTTCAACGCCTCCCGGTTGAAGAAGTCCGAGACCAACATCCGCAACCTCGGCTTCTTCAGCAAGGTCGACATCAAGCCGATCCAGGGCTCGGCGCCGGACCAGACGGTGGTCCAGGCCGCAGTGACCGAACAGTCGACCGGCGAAGTGCAGCTCGGCATCGGCTACTCGACCAGCGACGGTCCGCTCGGCGACGTCACCGTCCGCGAGCGCAACCTGCTGGGCCGCGGCCAGGACCTGCGGCTGTCGACCTCGCTCAGCGGCGTGTCCTCGCAGATCGACCTAAGCTTCACCGAGCCGTATTTCCTCGGCCGCAACCTGGCGGCGGGCTTCGACCTGTTCCGCACCACGCGCGACAATCAGAGCTTCAGCTCCTACGATGAGACCAACACCGGTTTCGCGCTGCGCCTGGGCTATCCGCTGTCGGAGAACCTGCGGCAGACCCTGCGCTACCGCCTGAACTACCGCCAGATCTCGGACGTCGAGGACGACGCCTCGCGCTTCATCAAGGAGCAGGAGGGCAACACCCTGTCCTCTGCGGTGCAGCAGACCCTCAGCTATGATCGGCTGGACAGCCGCATCAACCCGACCGACGGCTACCGGATCACGCTGTCGAATGAAATCGCCGGCCTCGGCGGCGACGTGCACTACCTCAAGACCCAGCTCAGCGCCGACTGGTACTACCCGGTCACCGACTCCATGGTGCTGAACGTGGGCGGCCAGCTCGGCAACATCATCGGCCTGGGCGAGGACGTCCGGATCAACGACCGCTTCTTCCTGGGCGGCAACTCGTTCCGCGGCTTCCGGACCGGCGGTCTCGGCCCGCGCGATCTGAGCTCCAACGACAAGGACGCGCTGGGCGGCAACAACTTCGCCCTCGGTTCGGTCGAGCTCAGCTTCCCGCTCGGCCTGCCCAGCGAATTCGCCTTGCAGGGCCACGCCTTCACCGATGTCGGCACGCTCTGGGGGTCGGATGAGAGCGGCTCCGGCGTCGTCGACGACGCGGCACTGCGCGCCTCGGCCGGCATGGGCGTGTCCTGGGCCTCGCCCTTCGGCCCGATCCGGCTCGACTACGCCTATCCCTTTGCCAAGCGCGACTACGACAAGCAGGAGCAGCTGCACATCAGCTTCGGCTCGAGATTCTGATTGGTGCGGCGCCGGCCCGCTTCCGCGGTCGCGCGACTATCCGCGGCGCCGGCGAAGGCCGGCGCCGCTTTCGTTGATCGGCGCGGGATCGCTGCTGCCCGCCAGCCGTGAACTGAGAGTGCGCCCATGCCCGATCCGCGATTCTTTCGCAGCGCCGGTCCGTTCCCGCTCGGTCGCCTCGCCGCGATTGCCGGTGCGACCCTGGCGCCGGGGGCTGACCCGGACCGGCCGATCGCCAGCGTCGCGCCGCTGGACGCCGCCGGCCCGGACGACATCAGCTTCCTGGACAACCGCAAATATGTAGACGCCTTTGCCGCCAGCAACGCCGGTGCCTGCGTGATCGCGCCGGCACTGGCCGACCGGGCGCCGGCCGGCATGGCGCTGCTGCTGACGCCGAAGCCGTACAAGGGCTACGCGCTGATCGCCCAGGCCTTCTTCCCGGCGCCGGTGGCGCGGCCTGGCATCGCCGCGTCCGCCTCGGTCGACCCGACGGCGGTGATCGGCGAGGGGGTGGAGATCGGTCCGGGCGCCGTGGTCGAGGCCGCCGCCGAGATCGGCGCGGGCTGCCGGATCGGCCCGAACGCCGTGGTCGGCGCCGGCGTGGTGCTGGGCGAGCGCAGCGTCGTCGGGCCGGGCGCTTCGCTGAGCCATTGCCTGGTCGGGGCGCGGGTCACGATCTATCCCGGCGCCCGCATCGGCCAGGACGGCTTCGGCTTCGCCATGGACGCCGAGGGCCATGTCCGGCTGCCGCAGCTGGGTCGCGTCGTCATTGAGGACGATGTCGAGGTCGGCGCCAACTCCACCATCGACCGTGGGGCCGGCCCCGACACGGTGATCGGCCGGGGGGCGATGATTGATAATCTGGTGCAGATCGGGCACAACGTGCAGGTCGGACGAGGCGCCGTCATCGTCGCGCAGGCTGGCGTGGCGGGGAGCACCAAGTTGGGCGATTTCGCCGTTCTGGCTGCCAAGGCTGGTGTCGCGGGCCATCTCAGCATCGGTGCGGGGGCGAAGATCGCCGCGAATGCGGGGGTGATGCGCGACGTCGACCCCGGTGCCGAGGTAGTGGGCGCGCCCGCGATCCCGAAGCGGCAGTTTTTCCGGCAGCAGGTCATGCTAGCGCGTCTAGCCGAAGGGAAGGGCGACTGAGATGGACGGAGCCGCCGGCGACAAGAAGAACATGTCGCAGCTGGACATCCTCAAGATCATGGAGATGATCCCGCATCGTTATCCGATGATCTTGGTGGATCGCGTGATCGATGTGGTCCCGGACGTGAGTTGCACCGGGATCAAGAACGTCACCATCAACGAGGGCTTCTTCCAGGGCCACTTCCCGCGCTACCCGGTGATGCCGGGCGTGATGATCGTCGAATCCATGGCACAGACCGCGGCCGTGCTGGTCGTCGCGACCCTGGGCGAGGACGCCAAGGGCAAGCTGGTCTACTTCATGACCGTCGACCACGCCCGCTTCCGCCGGCCGGTGACGCCGGGCGACAGCCTGCGGGTCCATGTCCGCAAGCTGCAGCATCGCCGCAACGTCTGGAAGTTCTCCAGCGAGGTGAAGGTCGACGACGTGCTGGTGGCGGAGGCCGAGTTCGCGGCCATGATCATGGACGATCTATGAGTTCTTCCACCATTCATCCGATGGCCCTGGTCGACCCCGCGGCGAAGCTCGGGGCCGGCGTCAAGATCGGTCCGTTCTGCACCATCGGCCCCGACGTCGAGCTGGGCGACGAGGTCGAGCTGATCTCGCATGTCGTGGTCGCCGGCCGCACCAGCATCGGGCCGAAGACGAAGGTGTTTCCCTTCGTCTCGCTCGGCCTGCCGCCCCAGGACCTGAAGTTCTCCGGCGAGAAATCGCAGCTGGTCATCGGCGCCAACAACGTGATCCGCGAGCACGTGACCATGAATCCGGGCACGCGCGGCGACAAGATGAAGACCGTGGTCGGCGACAACTGCATGTTCATGGTGAACACGCATGTCGCCCATGACTGCATCCTCGGCAGCCACATCATCATGGCCAACAACGCCGTACTGGCCGGGCATGTGACGATCGAGGACCATGTCATCATCGGCGGCAACAGCGCCATCCACCAGCACCTCCGGCTGGGCGCCCACAGCTTCGTCGGCGGCATGACGCCGGTGCGCAACGACATCATCCCCTTCGGCCTGGCGATCGGCGAGACCGCGACGCTGAACGGGCTGAATCTGGTCGGGCTGAAGCGCCGCGGTTTCAACAAGCCGCAGATTCAGTCGCTGCTGGCCGCCTATCGCACGCTGTTCGACGGCGAGGCGCAGTTCTCCGAACGCATCGAGACGACGCGGCAGAAATTCGGCGACAACGAGGTGGTGCAGCGCATCCTCGCCTTCATCGACGCCGATTCCGGCCGCAACGTGATGCAGCCGGCCCGCCGACGGCATGCCGGATAAGCTCGGCATCCTCGCCGCCGCCGGCCCGCTGCCCGGGCGGCTGGTCGAGGCATGCCGCCAGGGCGGGCGGGACTTCGTCGTCGTCGCCTTCCGCGGCATGACCGATCCGGCCCTGGTCGAAGGCGGGCAGGTGCCGCATTTCTGGACCCGGCTGGGCGCCGCCGGCCGCTGGATCGACGAGCTGAAGCGCCAGGGCGCCCACACGCTGTGCCCGGCCGGCAACATCCGCCGGCCGAGCCTGTTCGAGCTGATGCCCGACTTCAAGGCGGTGCGGATCCTGACCCGCATCGGCTTCTCCTCGCTCGGCGACGATGCGCTGCTGACCGCGCTGCGACGGGTGCTGCAGGAGGAGGGCTTCCGCCTCGTCGCCCTGCACGAGGTGATCGACGACTTCCTGGCCAAGCCTGGCCTGCTGACCCGAACGACACCGGACGAACTGGCCCAGGCCGACATCGCCAAGGCACGGGAGATCGCGCGCGAGATCGGCCGGCTCGACATCGGCCAGGGCGCGGTGGTGCAGCATGGCTATGTCCTGGCGGTCGAGGCGGCGGAGGGCACCGACGCGATGCTGCGTCGCTGCGGCCCGCTGGCCCGGCCGGGCCCCGGCGGCGTGCTGGTCAAGGCCAAGAAGCCGCAGCAGGACATCCGGTTGGACCCGCCGACGATCGGCGTCACCACGGTCGAGCTCGCCGCTGCTGCCGGGCTGCGCGGCATCGTGGTCGAGGCCGGCGGCGCCATGATCATCGACGCCGAGGCGGTGCGGCAGGCGGCCGACCGGCACGGGCTGTTCGTGCTCTGCCTGGCGGAGGGCGAGTGACGGCACTGCACATCTTCCTGGTGGCGACCGAGCCGTCCGGCGACCTGATGGGCGCCAGCCTGATGGCGGCGCTGAAGCGGCGCTGCGGCGACGGCGTGCGCTTCAGCGGCGTCGGCGGCGCCCGGATGGCGGCGGAGGGCTTGGCCAGCCTGTTCCCGCTGGCCGACATCGCGGTGATGGGCGCGGTCGAGCTGGTGCCGCAGTTGCCGCGCCTGTTCGACCGGATCCGCCGCACCGCCGAGGCGGCGCTGGCGGCGAAGCCGGACGCGCTGGTCTCGATCGACGGCCTGGCCTTCAACGCCCGGGTGGCGGCGCGGCTGGCCGGCCGCAACTTCCCGATCGTGCATTTCGTCGCCCCCAAGGTCTGGGCCTGGCGGCCGGGCCGGGCGCGCAAGCTGGCCAAGTTGGTCGACCATCTGATGGTGCAACTGCCCTTCGAGCCGCCCTGGTTCGAGCGCCACGGCCTGGCGACCACCTATGTCGGCCATCCGATCATCGAGACCGCGGCGGGACAGGGCGATGGCGCCCGCTTCCGCCAGGCGCATGGCATCGCGCCGGAGGCCAGGCTGCTGACCGTGCTGCCCGGCAGCCGGCGCGGCGAGATCCAACGGCTGCTGCCGGTGTTCGGCGAGACGGTGCGGGCGCTGGCGTCCCGGCATCCGGGGCTGCGCGTGGCCGTACCAACGGTCGACACGGTGGCGGCGCCGGTGCGCGAAGCGGTTGCGTCCTGGCCCGGCGATCCGATCGTGATCGAGGGCGACGGCGAGAAATACGACGCCTTCGCCGCCAGTGACGCGGCGCTCGCCGCCTCCGGCACGGTGGCGCTCGAGCTGGGCCTGGCCCGGGTGCCGAGCGTGATCGCCTATCGCGTCAACCCGGTCTCGGCCTTTGTCGTGCGGCGCATGCTCACGACGAAATATGCCAATCTGGTCAACATCATGCTGGACCGCCCGGCGGTGCCGGAGCTGCTGCAGGAGAACTGCACGCCGGAGAATCTTGCGGCCGCGATCGACACGCTCCTGACCGATCCGGCGGCGGTCGCGGCGCAGCGTGCGGCCTATGACGAGGTGGCGCGCATGATGCTGCTGCCGGACGGTGCCGTGCCGGGCGACCGGGCGGCGCAGGTGGTGCTGGACGTGATCCGGCAGGGGCGGCGGCCGAAGGCAGGCTGATCCCCATCATCGTCATTCCTGCGGAAGTAGTCGTCCTCTCCGTATCCGGTTGTCATTGCCGGGCTTGACCCGGCAATCCAGAGGATGTCGACAGGCTCTGGATGCCCGGGTCAAGCCCGGGCATGACAGTAAAAAAAAGATATCCCTTGTGCGTTTCCGCGGGATAGTGCGCGCGACGGCGCCTCTAAAATCAGGAAAACAGATAGGTCAGCAGCGCCGCGCCGGCGAGGACCGCAAGGGTGGCGGCGGCGGTGCGGAGCTTGGCGCGCAGCGGGGCCCGGTTCGTGTTCGCGGCCCGGGGCACCTGCCTCGGCATGGTCGAAATGCCGACCGGCCGGCCCGGGCGCCCTGGGGCGCGCGGACCGGTGCGGTCGATCTGGGTGCCTCGCTTAGCCACGCTCGCTCAGCGGAACGAAGCCGCGCGGCGTGTGGCCGGTGAACAGCTGGCGCGGCCGCCCGATTTTCTGGTGCGGGTCGCCGATCATCTCGGTCCACTGCGCGATCCAGCCGACGGTGCGGGCCACGGCGAACAGCACGGTGAACATGCTGGTCGGGAAGCCCATCGCCTTCAGGATGATGCCCGAATAGAAGTCGACATTCGGGTACAGCTTCCGCTCGACGAAATACTCGTCCTCGAGTGCGATCTTCTCCAGCTCCATGGCCAAGTCGAGCAGCGGGTCCTTGACCCCGAGCTCCTCGAGCACCTCGTAGCAGGTGGCGCGCATCACCTTGGCGCGCGGATCGTAATTCTTGTAGACGCGGTGGCCGAAGCCCATCAGCCGGAACGGATCGTCCTTGTCCTTGGCCTTCTTGACGTATTCGCCGACGCGGTCCTTGGTGCCGATCTCGCCCAGCATCTTCAGCACCGCTTCATTCGCGCCGCCATGGGCCGGGCCCCACAGCGAGGCGATGCCGGCGGCGATACAGGCGAAGGGGTTGGCGCCGCTGGAGCCGGCGAGGCGCACGGTCGAGGTCGAGGCGTTCTGCTCGTGGTCGGCGTGCAAGATCAGGATGCGGTCCATGGCGCGGGCCAGCACCGGGTTCACCTTGTACGGCTCCGCCGGAACGGCGAAGGTCATGTACAGGAAATTCTCCGCGAAGTTGAGGTCGTTCCGCGGATACATGAAGGGCTGGCCGACCGAATACTTGTAGGCCATGGCCGCCAGCGTCGGCAGCTTGGCGATCAGCCGGTGCGACGCGATCTCGCGCTGGCGCGGGTCATGGATGTCGGTCGAGTCGTGATAGAAGGCCGACAGCGCGCCGGTGACGCCGCACAGCACCGCCATCGGGTGGGCGTCGCGGCGGAAGCCGCGGAAGAAGTGGTGGATCTGCTCGTGCACCATCGTGTGGCGGGTGATGGTGTGCTCGAACTCCGCCGCCTGGGCCGGGTTCGGCAGCTCGCCATGCAACAGCAGGTAGCAGACCTCGAGGAAGTTGCTCTTCTCCGCGAGGTCGTCGATGGCGTAGCCGCGGTGCAGCAGGATGCCTTCGTCGCCGTCAATGAAGGTGATCTGGCTGTCGCAGGAGCCGGTCGACGTGAAGCCCGGGTCGTAGGTGAACATCCCGGTTTCGGCGTACAGCTTGCGGATGTCGATGACGCTCGGGCCCATGGTCCCGTCGATCACGGGCAACTCGACCGACTTGCCGGTCGAGTTGTCGGTCAGCGTGACGGTCTTCTGCGCCACGGGGGTCTTCGTATCGGGCATGACGATGTCCTTGAGCGGGGGCTTCGTACTGGAAACGCAGGTCATCCGCTCCGTCGGCCGCGAGGATAGTCGCGCGACGGGGCAAGATCAACGCGACTTGGGCCCTCCCGACAACGGATTTCGATCGCCTGTTTTTTAGGCTTCTTTCGAATTAACCAACCGGATCAATCAGTTGTTGGCGTCCTTTAAGGAGCGCCGGCAGCTTCGCGGATCCGCCGCAGCGTCTCGTCCCGGCCGAGGATCGCGGCCACCTCGAAGATACCTGGTGACACGTTCGATCCGGTCAATGCCGCGCGCAGCGGTTGCGCCACCTTGCCGAGCTTCAGCCCTTCGGCCTCGGCCAGGCGGTTGACCTCGGCCTCGAGCACCGCCTCGGTCCAATCATTCAGACCGGACAGCGCCGCCAGCAGCCGGCCGAGCAGGGCGCGGGCGTCGCCGGTCAGGATCTTCTGCGCTGCCTCGTTGAACGGCAGCGGGCCGGAGCGGAGGTAGAACAGCGCGCTGTCGGCCAGCTCGACCAGCGTCTTGGCCCGCTGCTTCAGCCCGGTCATGGCCAGCAGCAGGATGGCGCGGTCGGCGTCGACCAGCGACCGCTCCAGCGCCGTCTCCAGGTTGGGCGTGATCCGCTCCAGCAGCTCGGCATCCGGCGTCTCGCGCATATAGATGCCGTTCAGGTTCTCCAGCTTGGCGAAGTCGAGCCGCGAGGGCGACCGGCCGACGCCGTCGAGGTCGAACCACTCGACTGCCTTCTCGGTCGGGATCACCTCCTCGTCGCCATGGCCCCAGCCGAGCCGCAGCAGGTAGTTGCGCAGCGCCGCCGGCAGGTAGCCCATGTCGCGATAGGCCTCGATGCCCAGCGCGCCGTGCCGCTTCGACAGCTTGGCTCCGTCCGGCCCGTGGATCAGCGGGATATGGGCGAAGTCCGGCGGGGCCGTGCCGATGGCGTTGTACAGCTGCACCTGGCGGAACGTGTTGGTCAGGTGATCGTCGCCGCGGATGATCTGGGTGATGCCCATGTCGATGTCGTCGACCACCACCGACAGCATGTAGACCGGCGTGCCGTCGGCGCGCAGCAGCACCATGTCGTCGAGCTGGTCGTTCTGCACCGTCACCGGGCCCTGGACCTTGTCCTCGACCGTGGTCTCGCCGGTCCGGGGCGCGCGCAGGCGGATCACCGGGTCGAGACCCTTCGGCGCCTCGGCCGGATCACGGTCGCGCCAATAGCTGGTGTAATAGGCCCAGGGCTTGCCTTCGGCCTTGGCCTTCTCGCGCAGCGCTTCCAGCTCGGCCGGCTGCAGCCAGCAGTGATAGGCCTTGCCCTCGGCCAGCAGCTTGCGCGCGACCTCGGCATGCCGCTCGCGCCGCTCGAACTGCGACACGATCTCCTCGTCCCAGTCCAGCCCGAACCAGGCCAGCCCGTCGATGATCTTCCGCACCGCATCCTCGCTGGAGCGGGCGCGGTCGGTGTCCTCGATGCGCAGGCGGAAGACGCCGCCGTGATGGCGGGCATAGAGCCAGTTGTACAGGGCCGTCCGGGCCCCGCCGATATGCAGGTAGCCGGTCGGGGAGGGGGCGAAGCGGGTCACGACCGTCATGGGCCAAATTCCACAGGGGCTGCTACGATGAAGGCGAGAGGTCCATAGCATAGGCCTTCGGCCCATGGCTAATGCGGGGGCATCGGTCGGAGTTCCGGGATCCGTGCGGGCGTCGCTGCGGCGGCTTGGCGCGGCCGGACGCGGGATCGCCCGGCCGGATTGGGCGGAGCTGGCCGACGCCTTGGCCGGCGGCGCGCGGCGCCGCCTGGTGTTGCTGGTGCCGTGCGGCCTCGGCACCGGCATCGGCGTCTACTTCGCCCTGCCGTCGGAGCCGCCACTCGCGGCAGGTCTCGGCGCGCTGCTCCTGTCCGGCTTGCTGACGCTGCTGCTGCGCCGGCGGCCGCGGGCGCTGTGCTTCGCCGCGCTGCTGCTGGCCGTGGCGGTGGGCTTCCTGGCGGCGGAGCTGCGCACACGGGCGGTGGCGGCGCCGCTGCTCGACCGCGAGCGGCGTGGTCTGGTGACCGGCACGGTCGAGACGGTCGATCTGCTGCCGCATGGCGTGCGCGTCGTGCTTGGCGACCTGATCCTGGAGGGGCTGGCGCCGGAGGCGACGCCGGCGGCGGTGCGGCTGCGGCTGCTCGGGGCGGAGACGGTGCCCGCAGCCGGCGACCGGATCCGGGTGCGGGCGACATTGGCGCCGGTGGACGGGCCGGCCTATCCGGGCGGCTTCGACTTCCGGCGGCAGTTGTTCTTCCAGGGCATCGGCGGCACCGGCTTCGCCATGGGCCGGGTGGAGCGGCGGGACGAGGCCGATCCGGCGCCGTCCAGCCTGGCCCGGCTGCAGGATGCGATCGCCGCCCGGGTGCGGGCGCAGGTGAGCGGCGACGCCGGGGCCATCGCCGTCGCGTTCCTGACCGGCGAGCGCGCCGGCATCAGCGACCAGGCCAACCAGGCGATGCGCGATTCCGGCCTGGCCCATCTGCTGTCGATCTCCGGTATCCATATCAGCCTGGTGGCGATCCTGCTGCTCGGCGCCGTCCGGCTGGGTCTGGCCCTGATCGAGCCGGTGGCGCTGCGCCGGCCGATCAAGAAATGGGCGGCCGGCATCGCGCTGCTCGGCATTGTCGGCTACACCATCCTGGTCGGCGCCTCGGTGCCGACGGTGCGGTCCTGCGTCATGACCGGCGTTGTGCTGCTGGCGGTGATGGCCGACCGGGTGGCGATCTCGATGCGGCTGGTCGCCCTGGCCGCCACCGTGGTGCTGCTGGTGGTGCCGGAGGCGCTGCCCGGCCCGAGTTTCCAGATGTCCTTCGCCGCGGTGATCGCGCTGATCGCGGCCTATGAGGCGCTGCGGCCGCATCTGGCCGGGTGGCGCGCCGACGCCGGGCCGGTGCGCCGGATCCTGTTCTATCTCGGCGGCATCGTGCTGACCACGCTGGTCGCCACCGTCGCCACCACACCCTTCGCCATCTACCACTTTCAGCGCTTCGCCCCGCTGGCCGTGGCCGCCAACCTGATGGCGATCCCGCTGACCTCGATCCTGATCATGCCGGCGGTGCTGCTGGCCTATCCGGCCATGCTGCTCGGCCTCGACGGCTGGGTGCTGCCGCTGCTGGGCTGGGGCAACGAGGCGATGCTGTGGGTGGCGAACACCGTCTCATCCTGGCCGCTGGCCGCCTTCGCGGTGCCGGCGATCCCGGCCTGGGGGCTGGTCGCCGGCGCCATTGGCGGGCTGTGGCTGTGCCTGGCCGGAGGACGGCTGCGCCTGCTGGGGCTGCTGGCCTTGCCGCTGGTGCTGGTCGCGGCGCTGACCGCGCCGTCGCCGCAGATCCTGGTCGACGGCACCGGCCGGCTTGCCGCGGTGCGGGTGCCCGAAGGCGGTCTGGCCTTCTCCACCCGCCGCAGCGAGCGCTTCATCCGCGAGATCTGGTTGCGGGCCGAGGCCGCGGCCGAGGACGCGCCCTGGCCGCAGCAGGGACCCGCCGCCGGCGACCGGTTGGCCTGCGACCCGCGCGGCTGCCTCTACCGCTTCGGCGACCGGACGGTCGCCTTCACCCGCAGCGGCGAGGGCTTCGACGACGACTGCGCCGCGGCCGATCTGGTGATCACCGACCTAGTGGCGCCGCGCTGGTGCCGGCCGCGCTTCGGCATCTGGGACCGCTTCGACCTGCGCCGCGCTGGCGGCATCACGGTCGACCTCTCCAGCCCGCAACCGCAGGTCGCGACGGTGGCGGCGGCGGTCGGCGACCGCCCCTGGGCGCCGGCCCCGTTCCGGGCAGCGGCGGCGCCCGACTGATGGGTCAGCGGGCCGTGGCCATCATCGTGCGCCCCTCGGCGTTGCCGGCCTTGGCGGCGTCCAGCACCTCGGGATAGGGGTAGTTCAGCCCCAGCAGCTGGCGCAGGTCGGGGCTGGCCTGCTCGACGAAGGCCCGGGGCAGGGCGGCCGGCATGTCCTCCATCGGCTTCACGAATTTCGGCAGGTACTGGATCAGGATCGCCGACCGGTCCTGCCGCGACCGGTTCGGCATGGCGCAGTGCCAGACCGCGCCGAAGAACACCACCGTGTCGCCAGACTCGCCCAGCATGCGGGCGCAGCGCTCGTGGAAGCGGTCGCTTTCGGCCGGGTAGCGCAGCTCCTTCTGCGTCCCCGGCACATAGGCGGTGGCACCGGTCTCCTCGGTGAAAGGGTCGAGCAGGATGGTCGCCTGGGCGTTCAGCGGGAAGGACGCGTTGATCCGCACCGGATGCGATTCCGGCTTATGCAGGTCCCAGTAGGGGTAGTCGATATGCGGCTCCTGGCCGGGGCCGCCGGGCAGGATGCGGTTGGCCGCGATCGACCCCATGATGAACTCGCTGCCCAGGAAGGCGCGCATCACCGCCATCAGCGCCGGATGCGCCGCCATGCGCGAGAACACCTCGCCCTTGGCCAGCAGGTTCCACACCCGGCGCTGCAGGGCGATCTTGCCCTCCTGCTCGGCGGCACCCTGGAAATGCGTGACCTTGGGCGTGCTGCCTTCGGATTCGCGCATCACCACCGCCCGCGCCTCGGCGATCTCGGCCGGTGTGAACAGGCCGCGCAGCAGCACCGCGCCTGCGCCGTCCAGCAGCTCCGCCACGATCGCGGCCGGGTCGATCGTGTCCGGTGTGTAGCTCTTCATGCCATCCCTCCCTGCAGGTTGCCGCCAGCGTAGTACGTTTTGCAAGCGCTTGCAAATCGGATCGACGGCAGAACTCCGGCGGGGTACGATGCTGCGGACCAGGGAGCGAAAACGATGGCGGAGACACTTCGGATCGGGCTGATCGGGGCCGGCTATATGGGCAAGGCCCACAGCATCGGCCTGCAGCTGGTGCGCACGGCGTTCCAGCCGCCATTGATCCCGGTTTGCGAGATGATCTGCAGCACCACGGAGGAGGGCGCCGCCGCCCATGCCACGGCCTGGGGCTGGAACCGGTCGACCGCGGACTGGCGAGCGCTGGTGGGTGACCCGGCGGTCGACGCCGTGATCATCGCCACCCCGCCGCGCAGCCATCTGGCGATGGCGACCGAGACGCTGCGCCTGGGCAAGCCGGTGCTCTGCGAGAAGCCGCTGGGCTGCGACCCGGCCGAATCGAAGGCGATGGTCGAGGCGGCGGAGGAAGCGGGCGTCGCCACCATGGTCGGCTTCAACTACATCCGCACCCCGGCCAGCCAGCTGGCGAAGCAGATCATCGATGCCGGCGAGATCGGCGAGGTGATCCAGGTCACCGCCGAGCATGTCGAGGACTACCTGCACGACCCGCGGGCGCCGACGTCCTGGCGCACCCGGATCGCCACCGGCACCGAGGCTGGGGCGCTGGGCGACGTCGCGCCCCACATCGTCAACGCCTGCCTGCGACTGGTCGGGCCGATCGAATCGCTGGTGGCGGATCTGAACATCGTGCGGGCGACGCGACCCGGTCCCGAGGGCGAAGAGCGGGTGGAGAATGACGACCAGGGCCAGATGCTGCTGCGCTTCGGCAATGGCGCCAGCGGCTCGCTCAGCTTCAGCCGCGTCGCCGCCGGGCGGAAGATGGGCTACACCTACCGAATCACCGGCACCAAGGGCGCCCTGGCCTTCGACCAGGAGAACCAGAACGAGCTTTGGCTCTACGACGCCGCGCGGCCGGCGGCGCGCCAGGGCTTTCAGCGCCTGCTGACCGGGCCGGCGCATCCCGACTACCTGGCCTTCAACCAGGGCGTCGGCCACGGCACCGGCTACAACGAGCAGATCGCGATCGAGGCGCGCGACTTCCTGGAGGCGGTGGCGACCGGCCGGCCGGTCTGGCCGACCTTTCGCGACGGCTGGGAGGTCGACCGCGTCACCGCCGCCGCCTTGCGCTCCGCCCGCGAGCGTGCCTGGGTGCGGATTGCGGATATCTGACCAGGCTGTGCTGACAAAGACCTGTATGCCCCTACCGTCATGGCGAGCCCCAAAGGGGCGTGGCCATCCAGAGATCCAGCCGCTGGATCGCCATGTCGCTGCGCTCCTCGCGATGACGATTTAAAACTGCGGTGAATCGCTCTTAGTAAGCTTGGTGCGATTTTCAGCCGCGTAGCCGCGAGCGCGTTGTCGGCGATAGCAGCGCGACTTCCGGCGGCCTGGCCAGATGCGGTCGCAGGGCTTCGGCGAAGCCGGGCATGCTGGCGAGGACGACGGCATGGCGCTCATAGGCGGCCCGGTCCGGGAAGCGGGAGAACCAGACGAAGACCCGCGCGTCCTCGCGCACCGGCAGGGCTGGGAAGCCGTTCTCGCCGTGCTCGCTCACGAAGCTCGCCAGGATCGGGGTGCCGGCATCGCCGAGCATCGGGGCCAGGACGGTCTTGAACACCTCCGGGAACCCGGCCTCGGCCTCCGGCTGAAGATGCCAGGTTGTGGCCGTGATGATCCCATCGCTGCCCCCGGCAGGACGGCCTGGGCCGAGCCGGAAGCCCGAGTCCGGATGCGCTGGCCGCAGCAGCAGCACGTCGTCCGAATCGATCATGGTCGCATTGGCGGCGCTGCGGTGCGCCTGCCACGCCGGCCCGCCGTAGAAGGCCCGCAGCGACTCGGTCCGCGACCGGAGGCCCGGGAAGCCGCGCAGCCAGACGAAATGGTCTGGCGCATCGAGGTCGCGGCACTGGCCGATCACGTCGATCCCGACCGTCTCCTGCGTCTCCACGAACTCGCGGTCGAACAGCGTGATCAGCACGTCGCGCTGCCCCGGATGCAGCGTGTAGCGCCGCAACTCCACGACCGGGCTGAAGGTCCCGCTTTGCATGATCGCCTCCCTTTACCGAAACAGACCGGCTGTCCGGTTCTAAAACAGACTGATTGTCCGGTTGAGTCAATATGCTACGGTTGGGCATGACCGAGAGCGAGATCAGGCGAAAGCGCAGCTACGACCCCGAAGGCATGCGCCGGCGCCTGCTGGACGTTGCGGCGGAGGCGTTCCAATCCCGCGGCTACCAGGCCACCGGCATGCATGAGCTGATGCGCGAGGCCGGGGTGACCGGCGGGGCGCTGTACCATCATTTCCCGACCAAGAAGGCGCTCGGCCTCGCCGTCATCCACGACCGGGTGGCAGGGGAGGTGGAGGAGACCTGGATCGAGCCGGTCCGCACGGCGCCGGACGGCATCGACGGCATCGCCGGCGTGTTCGAGCGGATTGCCGCCGGGCTGCGGCGGCGCGGCGCCGTCTCCGGCTGCCCGCTGAACAACCTGGTGCTGGAACTGTCCCTGGCCGATCCGGAGTTCCGCACGGCGATGCAGGCGGTGTTCGAGGCCTGGCGGGCGGCGCTCGCGGCACGGCTGCGCGCCGACCAGGCAGCCGGCCGGCTGGCCGAGGCCGATGCCGACGACCTCGCCGCCTTCATCGTCGCCGCCTATTCCGGGGCGATGGCCCAGGCCAAGGCACAGCAGGACGCCGGGCCCCTGGAGGCCTGCGCCCGCCAGTTGAAGCGCTGCTTGGAAGGATTGAGGCGCAACACAGCCTGAGGCGGCCACTTCCCCCCTTTCATCGTCATTCCCGCGAAAGCGGGAATCTCTTTCCGGTAGGGCGCTACGAGATCCCCGCTTCCGCGGGGATGACGGGATGGGGCGGAGGGAGCGTATCCCGTTCCACCAGCGCGATGTCGAACAGCCGGCCCTCGATCGGGTGGTGGGGATCGGCCAGGCGGGCGGCGATCTGGTCGATGGCGTGGCGCACCATCTCGGCCATGGGCTGGCGGACCGTGGTCAGGCGGTAGCCGGACCAGGCGGCGAGGGGCATGTCGTCGAAGCCGACGATGCCGATCTCCTGCGGCACGGCGAGGCCGCGCTCGCGGCAGGCGTCGAGGGCGCCGAGCGCAAGGATGTCGTCGCCGCAGAACACCGCCTGCGGCCGGTGCCGGTCGAGCAAATCGTGCATGCCGCGGCGGCCATGCTCATGCGAATAGTTGCCGGTGAACTCCACGGCCATCGGCTGCAGCCCCGCCGCTTCCAGCCCGCTCGAAAAACCCGCGGCACGGTCGATCGACGACGAATCGATCCCGGCCCCGCCCAGGAAGGCCAGCTGCCGCAGGCCGCGCGCCAGCATGGCTTCGGCAACCAGGCGGCCGCCGGCGACATTGTCGACCGTCACCACCGGCACCACCTGCGACCCCGCCCGGCCGAACACATGCACCACCGGTAGCCCGGCGCGGGCGCAGGATTCGGCGAAGCCCTCGGGTGGCGCGGAGGTGGCGATCAGCACCGCGTCGACGCTGTATTGCAGCATCATGTCGAGGGCGGCATCGGCGCCGCCATCCTCCGACAGGTTGGCGATCAGCGGCCGCAGCCCGCGGCGCTGCAACTCCCGCGTGAACAGGTCGAACACATCCATGAAGGCGGGGTTGGCGAAATGGCTCGAGACCAGCCCGACCAGCTCGGTCCTACCGGTCATCAGGCTGCGCGCCAGTTGGTTGGGGCGGTAGCCCAGCGCCTCCGCCGCCGCCAGGACGCGGGCCCGCATCCGGGGCGAGACGCTGGCATCCTTGGTGAAGGTGCGGGAGACGGCCGAGATCGATACGCCGGCCGCCTCCGCGACCTGCTGCGCCGTCACCCGCTCGGCGCCGCCGGCCCGATGCCGGCTGCTGCTGGAGCGCCTCACGCGGTCACGATCCGCCCGAGAAGGGGCGCTGGAGCCTTAAGAATAGGTCCGCAGCAGCCCGATCAGGCGGCCCTGGATGCGGACGCGGTCGGTGGGCAGGTAGCGGGTCTCATAGGCCGGATTGGCGGCCTCCAGCCCGATCGACGCGCCCTTCTTGCGCAGCCGCTTCAGCGTCACCTCGTTGTCGTCGACCAGGGCGACGACAATGACGCCGGGATCGGCCGCGTCGCAGCGCTTGATGATCACGGTGTCGCCGTCCAGGATTCCGGCCTCGACCATGCTGTCGCCGGCGACCTCCAGGGCGTAGTGCTCGCCAGGGCCGAGCAGCGAGGCCGGGACTTCGGCGTAGTTGGAATGGTCGCGCAGCGCCTCGATCGGCATGCCGGCGGCGATCCGGCCGTAGAGCGGCAGACGGACGCCGAGTTCCGGGTTGCTGAGATCGGCCCGCTCCAGCTTGCGGCCGGTCAGGGCGGTGTCGGAGCGCACAGGCCGGAAGGGGACAACGTTGTCATCCTCGGCTG
This sequence comes from Inquilinus sp. YAF38, assembly GCF_052113205.1. Taxonomy (NCBI): domain Bacteria; kingdom Pseudomonadati; phylum Pseudomonadota; class Alphaproteobacteria; order Rhodospirillales; family Rhodospirillaceae; genus Inquilinus; species Inquilinus sp. YAF38. The sequence continues at coordinate 37,463 of NZ_JBFRCU010000035.1, forward strand.
GCGACCCGGCCGGCGCGTCCGACTTCAGGCAATCCGGCAGCTTAAGCACCTCCAGCGCCCGGGCCCGATGCGGCAGCCGCCGAATAAAACCACGCTCCTCAAGCCCGGTGATCAGTCGATGGATGCCCGATTTCGACTTCAGGGCCAGCGCATCCTTCATCTCGTCGAAGGATGGACTGACGCCGTCCGCCTCCAGACGGCGGTGAACGAACAACAACAACTCCTGTTGCTTTCGCGTCAGCAAGGCATCCTCCGTTGGCAGGGGCCGCGGCGCGGCCGAATCCCTGGAGAGAACATTAGGAGGAACAAAACAAAAACACAAGCGCCTAACTGTGGCACCCCTGGTTCTTTACTTCCTTGTAACGATCGCCGGGTCAGATCCCGTCGCCGAACAGCACGGCCTCGACCGACTCGCCGCGCGCCGCGGCCGGCGCATGGGGCGATCGGATCACCAGCCCGTCGGCCGCAGCCAGCAGGGACAGCATCGAGCTGTCCTGGGCCGGGAACGGAGTGGCGACATAACCGGAATCCGTCCGCTCGATCCGGGCTCGCAGGTAATCCTCGCGCCGGTCATTGGCCGGCAGGTCGCGGCCCAGCACTGCAGTAACGCGATTTTCGGACGTCTCGGCCCCCTGCAGGGCCCAGACCGCCGGGCGCAGGAACAGCCAGCCGCAGACCATGGTCGAGACCGGGTTGCCGGGCAGGCCGAGCAGCGGCGTGTCGCCGAGCCGGCCGAAGATCAGCGGCTTGCCCGGCCGCATCGCGATCTTCCAGAAATCCAGCGCCAGGCCGCGTTCGCCCAGCACCGAGCGGATCAGGTCGTGCTCGCCGACCGAGGCGCCGCCGGTGGTGACGACCAGGTCGGCGCCATGGGCGCCGGCGGCCAGCGTCGCCAGGGATTCGGCGTTGTCGCGGGCGATGCCGAGATCGACCGGCTCGCCACCGCAGCTGCGGATCAGGGCGGCCAGCGCATGGCTGTTGGAGCTGACAATCTGGCTCGGGCCCAGCGCCTCGCCCGGCAGCACGATCTCGTCGCCGGTCGCCAGCACCGCCACGCGCGGCCGGCGCCGCACGCGCAGCCAGGGATGGTTGGCCGAGGCGGCAATGCCGATGTCGCGCGCGGTCAGGCGCCGGCCGGGCTGCAGCAGCACGTCGCTGGCGCGGAAATCCAGCCCGGCCTTGCGCACATGGCGGCCGGCGGCGACGCCCTCGCGCACAGTGACCCGGTCGCTATCGGCGTCGGTGTCCTCCTGCAGCACCACGGCGTCGGCGCCGTCCGGCAGCGGCGCGCCGGTGAAGATGCGGACGCATTGTCCCGGGCCGACCGTGCCTTCGAAGCGGCCGCCGGCCGGAACCTCGCCGATCCGGCGCAGCGTCGCCGGGACGGTCGCGACATCGGCCGCCCGCACCGCCCAGCCGTCCATGGCGGAGACGTCGAGCGGCGGCTGGGTCAGCCGCGCCGCCACCGGCTCGGCCAGGATCCGGCCCAGCCCGGCGGGCAGGGGCACGGTCTCGGCCGGCAGGGCCGCGAAGGCCGAGAGGATGCGGGCGCGAGCCTCGGCGACCGGGATCATGGTGCGGCCTCGTAAGTGCCTGATCGCCCGCCGGATTTGTGCAGCAGCCGGAGGTCGGTCACGACCATCCCGCGGTCGACCGCCTTGCACATGTCGTAGACGGTCAGGGCGGCGACCGAGGCGGCGGTCAGCGCTTCCATCTCCACTCCCGTGCGATGCGTGACTTTGACCGTGGCCTCGATCTCGACCCGGCTGTGCTCGGCGTCGCAGCGCAGCGCCAGCTCGACGCTGGACAGCGGCAGCGGATGGCACAGCGGGATCAGGTCGGATGTGCGCTTGGCCGCCATGATGCCGGCGATGCGGGCGATGCCCAGCACGTCGCCCTTGGCGTGGCCGCCGGCGGCGATCAGCGCCAGCGTCTCCGGCTTCATCTCGACCCGGCAGCCGGCCCGCGCCACCCGCACCGTCGCCTCCTTGTCGGAGACGTCGACCATGCGCGCCTGGCCGGCGGCATCGAAATGGGTCAGCTCGCCGGTCATGCTGCTTCCCTCTGGAAAAGTTCGGCCAAAGCCCAGCCGAGCGGCAACTTACCCTTGTCCCCCCTCCCCTTGCGGGAGGGGGGTAGGGGGAGGGGGGACTCTTTTGTGCTGCTGCGATCTGTAGGAGAGGGTGTCGATCCGATCATGCAGCGCTCGACCTCTCCTCTCGGGTCAGCAGCGCCCGGGTGGCGGCGGCGACGTCGTCGTGCCGCATCAGGCTCTCGCCGATCAGGAAGGTGGTGGCCCCGGTCCGGGCCATCCGGGCCAGGTCGGCCGGGGCGGACAGGCCGCTCTCCGAGACCAGCAGCCGGTCGCCCGGCACCTGCGCCGCCAGCGCCTCGGTGGTGGCGAGGTCGACTTGCAGGGTCTTGAGGTTGCGGTTGTTGATGCCGAGCAGCGGCGACCGCAGCTTCAAGGCCCGGTCCAGCTCGGCCGCATCATGCACCTCGACCAGCACGTCCATGCCGTTGTCGATCGCGGCCTGTTCCAGTTCTCGCGCGGTGGCATCGTCCAGTGCCGCCATGATCAGCAGGATGCAGTCGGCGCCCAGCGCCCGGGCCTCGAGGATCTGGTAGGGGTCGACCATGAAGTCCTTGCGCAGCACCGGCAGCTCGACGGCGTTGCGGGCGGCGGTCAGGTACTCGTCGGCGCCCTGGAAATACGGCACGTCGGTCAGCACCGACAGGCAGCTGGCGCCGCCGTCGCGATAGGCGCGGGCCAGGGCCGGCGGGTCGAAATCCGGCCGGATCAGCCCCTTCGACGGCGAGGCCTTCTTGATCTCGGCGATCAGGCCGTAGCGGCCTTCCGCCTGCGCCCGGCGCAGCGCCGCGACGAAGCCGCGCGGCGGAGAGGCCTGGTTCGCAAGCCGCTGGATCTCGGCCGTCGGCACCGCCGCCTTGCGAGTCTCGATGTGCCGGCGCTTGTCGGCGACGATGCGGGTGAGGGTGTCRCTCATGCCGTTCCCTGGCTGGTGATTCGGGCCAGCCGCTCGAGCACGCGGGCGGCCAACCCGTCGTCGATGGTGCGGGCCGCGAGGGCGGCACCGTCCGGCAATGTGGCCACGCGATCGGCGATGATGAAACAGGCTGCGGCGTTAAGCAGCACGATGTCGCGATAGGCGCCGTGGGCCCCGCCCAGCACGGCGCGCAGGGCGGCGGCGTTGGTCGCGGGATCGCCGCCCTTGAGGTCTGCGGGCACCGCGCGGCGCAGCCCGGCATCCTCCGGCGTCACGGTCAGGCGCCGGATCTGGCCGTCGCGCAGCTCGGCGACCGCGGTCGGGCCGGTGGTGGTCATCTCGTCGAGACCGTCGCTGCCATGCACCACCCAAGCGGTCTCGCTGCCCAGCTGCTTCAGCGCGTGGGCCACCGGCTCGATCCAGGCCTCGGCGAAGACGCCGAGCAACTGGCGCTTGACCCCGGCCGGGTTGGCCAGGGGCCCGAGCAGGTTGAAGATGGTGCGGGTGCCCAGCTCCTGCCGCGCCGGGCCGACATGGCGCATGGCGCTGTGATACAGCGGCGCGAACAGGAAGCCGATCTGGGCCTCCCACAGCGCCTCGCGCATGACCTCGGGCGGCGCCTCGACATTGACGCCGAGCTCGGTTAGCACATTGGCCGCGCCGGTCAGGCTGGAGGCGGCGCGGTTGCCATGCTTGGCCACCGGCACGCCGGCACCGGCCAGGACGAAGGAGACCGCAGTCGAGACGTTGAAGGAGCCGGAATTGTCGCCGCCGGTGCCGCAGCAGTCGATGGCGCCCTCCGGTGCGTCGATGGTCACCGCCTTGTCCCGCATCACCCGGGCGGCGGCGGCGATCTCCTCCGGCGTTTCGCCGCGGACGCGCAGCGCCATCAGGAAGCCGCCGATCTGCGCCGGCGTCGCCTCGCCGGACATAATGATCTCGAAGGCGGCGCGGGCGGTGGCGGCGTCCAGCGGCTGGCCCAGCGCGGCCTTGGCGATGAAGGGTCGCATCTCGGTCGTCATGCCGCGTTCCGCCGCTCGGCGATGGCCAGGAAGTTCTGCAGGATCTTGTGACCGAACTGCGAGGCGATGCTCTCCGGATGGAACTGCACGCCGTGGATCGGCAGGGTCCGGTGCCGCAGCGCCATGATCACCCCGTCCGCCGTCCAGGCCGTGGCCTCCAGGCTGTCGGGCATGGTTTCGGGCGCGATGGTCAGCGAATGGTAGCGCGTGGCCTCGAAATTGTCCGGCAGGCCGGCCAGCACGCCGCCGCCATGGTGATGCACCGGGCTGATCTTGCCGTGCATCGGCTCCGGCGCGCGGACGATCCTGCCGCCGAAGACCTGGCCGATTGCCTGGTGGCCCAGGCAGACGCCGAACACCGGCACCTTTCCGGCGGCGGCCTGGATCAGGTCCATGCAGATGCCGGCCTTGTCCGGGTCGCAGGGCCCGGGCGAGAGGACGATGCCGTCGGGCCGCAGCGCCAGCGCCTCGTCGACCGTCAGCGCATCGTTGCGGCGGACCTCGGTGTCGGCCCCGAGCTCGCCGAGGTAGTGCACCAGGTTGTAAGTGAAGCTGTCGTAGTTATCGATCAGCAGAAGCATGGAGGTCGCCCTTTCGAGGCAAGGGAATGGGGAGGAACGGCGGGGATCCGGCCGGCCTCACCATCGATGCTGCTGCGAAGGGATACGGATTCTAGACATGACCCATGGGCCGGTTGCCGTTGCGCGGCCGGTTGGCGAAGCGTACCGCATCTTCGGCGGCGCGCACCAGCGCCCGCGCCTTATTGCGGGTCTCCTGGTACTCGCCCTCCGGGCTGCTGTCGGCGACGACGCCGCCGCCGGCCTGGATGTAGAGCGTGTCGTCCTTCACCACCGCGGTGCGCAGGGCGATGCAGGTGTCCATGTCGCCATTGGCGCCGAAATAGCCCATCGCCCCGGCATAGATGCCGCGGCGCGCCACCTCCAGTTCCTCGATGATCTCCATCGCCCGCACCTTCGGTGCGCCGCTGGTGGTGCCGGCCGGGAAGCCGGCGGCCAGCGCCGCCACCGCATCCTTGTCCGGCGTGATCCGGCCGACGACGTTGGAGACGATGTGCATGACGTGGGAATAGCGCTCGACGATGAAGCGGTCGGTCACCTTGACCGAGCCGATCTGCGACACCCGGCCGACATCGTTGCGGCCGAGGTCCAGCAGCATCAGATGCTCGGCCCGCTCCTTCGGGTCGGCCAGCAGGTCCTGCTCCAGCGCCACATCCTCCTCCGGCGTGRCGCCGCGCGGGCGGGTGCCGGCGATCGGCCGGATGGTGACCTCGCCGTCGCGCAGCCGGACCAGGATCTCCGGGCTCGACCCGACGATGGCGAAGTCGCCGAAGTTCTGGAACACCAGGAAGGGCGACGGGTTCAGCCGCCGCAGCGCCCGGTACAGCGCGAAAGGCGGCAGGGTGAAGGGCAGCGAGAAGCGCTGCGACAGCACCACCTGGAAGATGTCGCCGGCGCGGATGTACTCCTTCGCCCGCTCGACCGCCGCGTGATACTCCTCCCGCGTCATGTTCGAGCTCGGCTCGGGCAAGGCGGGCAGGGTGCCCTCGGCCGCCGCCTCGCGGTGCGGCAGGCTGGATTCGAAGCGGGCGACCACGTCCGACAGCCGCTCGCACGCCGCCTCATGCGCCTTTTCCGCCGTCACCGCCGGATCGGGAAATACCGGCGTGACGATGGTAACCACGTCGGCGATGGTGTCGAAGACGCAGACGATGGTCGGCCGCATCATGATCGAATCCGGCACGCCCAGCGTGTCCGGATTGGTGTCGGGCAGCGCCTCCATCTGCCGGACCATGTCGTAGCCGAGATAGCCGAACAGCCCGGCGGCCAGCGGCGGGAAGCCGCGCGGCAGATCGATCCGCGATTCCGCGATCAGGCCGCGCAGACTGTCCAGCGGCGCCTGCGCCACCGGTTCGAAGGTGTCGAGATCGGCGAGCGCGCGGCGGTTGATCTCGACCGCGTCGCCGCGGCAGCGCCAGATCAGGTCGGGGCGCAGCCCGATGGCGCTGTAGCGGCCACGGATGGCGCCGCCCTCGACCGATTCGAGCAGGAAGGAATAGGGCTCGTCCCCGGCCAGCTTGAGCATGGCCGAGACCGGAGTGTCTAGATCGGAGACGAGGCGGGTCCAGACGACCTGCGGTTTGCCGGCGCGATAGGTGTCGGCGAAGGCGTCAAAAGCCGTGGAATCCGGCATGGCGGTGACCTGCGATAGCGGGGAGGGGAGTGGGATGGGCGGGACGGTCGTCGCCGCCACGCCATCGCTCCCCGCCGCCCGTCCGGTGTCCTCCGGCCGCAGCCCTCGCATTCGCCGGCCAGCGCCAGCCCATCGCCTCTTCGCGCGGAGAGGCCGGGGCCGCCGGACCAGGTCCGGTGATGGGGCGCTGCGACGCCGCGAGGGGAATCATCGACATCATTCCTGGTAGTTCAGCCGGGCGAGGACCGCCTGGTCGACCGTGACTCCATAGCGGGCGCGCAGCGCCTGGTCCAGGCCGCCGCCGACATCGACCCTGAGGCCGCGCTGCAGGTCCTGCTTCACCGCGGCTTCGGCCGTGGCGTCCGGCTTGGCCGGCTCGACCTTGGTCAGGCGGGCGACGACGCGGCCGCCCGGGGTCTCCGCCGTCGCCGTGCCGCCGACCTTGGCGGCGAACAGGTCGCGCACTAGCGCCACCGGCACGGCGCCGGCATTGCTGCCGTCGCGCAGCAGCGCCGGGGTTTCGGCATATTGGCCGCCGACCGCCTTGGCGACATCGGCCGCGGCCTCGCCGGCGGACAGGCGCTTGGCGACATCGGCGGCCAGGGCCGCGGCGGCGTCGGCCTGCTTCTGCTCGGTCCAGGCGGCGGCGACCTCGTCGCGCACCTTGGCCAGCGGCTCGGTCGCCGGCGGCACGATGCTGTCGACCCGGACGATGAAGGAGGTCTTGTCGTCGACCGTGCCCATCTGGCTGACTTCGCCCTGCTGCGTCTGGAAGGCGGCCTGCAGGATCTGCCCTTGGCCGGGCAGCGGTGGCAGCGGCTGGCCGCTCTGGGTGGTGCCGTCCTGGGCCACGGCGGGGACCGTGGCGACGGTGAAGCCGAACTCCTGCGCCGCCTTGTCGATGGGCACGTTGTCGGCCAGCGCGTCCTCGAACTTGTTGGCGGCGTCGTACAGGGCGTCGGCCGCCTTGCTCTGCTTCAGCTGAGCCTCGATCTCGGTCCGCGCCTCCTCGAACGGCACGGTCCGGGCCGGCTGGATACCGGTCAGCACCAGCACATGCCAGCCGAAGGGCGACTGCACCGGGTCGGTCGCCTGGCCCTGGGCCAGGGCGAAGCCGGGATCGGCCAGGGCCGGGATCGGCATGGCGGCCTTGGCGGTGAAGTCGACCGGGATCAGCTTGACCGCGGCGTTGCCGGATTCGTCCACCGCCTGCTGCACCGCCTTGCCGCCGCGCACCGCCGCGGCGATCTGGTCGGCCAGCTCCTTGGTCGGAGCGATCACCTGGCCGAAGCGCCGCATCTCCGGCTTCTGATAATTCGCCTGGCTCTTGTCGTACTGGGTGCGGGCCTCGTCCTCCGACACCGTGACGGTCTTGGCGAACTCGTCGGTGTTCAGCAGCACGACGCTCAGCGTCCGGTACTCCGGCGACTGAAACTTGTCGCCATGCTCCTTGTGATAGGCCTCGAGATCGGCCTGGGTCGGCTGCGGCACGCCGGCCTGATCGGCGTTGCGCAGCGTGATGGTGTCGGCCACCCGGGCCTCGCGGCGATATTTGTAGATCGGGTCGACCAGCGCCTGCGGCGGCTCGGCGCCGCTGAACAGCGCCCGCATCACCCCCTGCTGCTGCGCCTGGCCGCGCATATAGGCGATGAACCCGGCCTCGTTGGTGCCGCCGGCCTGCAGCGCCTGCAGGAAGCGGTCGCGGCTGAACTGGTTGGTGGCCGGGTCGCGGAACCGCGGGTCGTTGCGCACCGTGTCGGCGACCGCGTCGTTCGACAGGTCGTAGCCGAGATCGACGGCCAGCTGGTCATACAGGAAGCCGGAGATCATGTTGTCCAGCACACGCTGCGGGAAGCCGAGCTGCTGGGCGACGGAGAGCGGGATCTGCTGGCTCTGCGCCGCGGAGCGGAACTGGCTGTCGAGCTGCTGCAGGCTGATCGTCACGTCGCCGACCGTGGCCACGGTGTCGGACTGGCCCCGGTTGCGGAAGATGTCGCCGATGCCCCAGACCGCGAAGCTCAGGATCAGGAGGACGAACAGCACCTTGACGACGATGGAGCCGGCCTTGTGGCGGAGGATCTGCAGCATGACGACCGTAAACAAAGGGCGAGGCCGCGCCGGTCCCCCGGGCGGTTAGGGCGCGCATCATAGGTGCGGCCTTCCCGGGCAGCAATGCACAAGGAGTGCTGTGGCGTCATGGCGTCGGGATTGGTACATGGAGGCGACATTCGAGGACCAGCGGGAGAGAGGCCGATGGCGCGCAAGCTGATCGCCGGCAACTGGAAGATGAACCTGCGGCGCAGCGAGGGGACGGCGCTGGCCCGCGACCTCGCTTTGCGGCTGGCCCGCACCGTCGACCCGGCCTTCGACCTGCTGATCTGCCCGCCGGCCACCCTCATCGCCCCGATCGCCGATGCGGTGCAGGGCAGCGGGTTGGAGGTCGGCGGCCAGGACTGCCACACCGCGCAGGACGGCGCCCATACCGGCGACATCTCGGCCCGGATGCTGGCTGATCTCGGCTGCAGCCATGTCATCGTCGGCCATTCCGAGCGGCGCCAGGACCATGGCGAGATCGACCTGGTGGTGGCCGAGAAGGCGGCGGCGGCACAGGCCGAGGGGCTGGTCGCGATCATCTGCGTCGGCGAGACCGAGGCCGAGCGCAACGCCGGCCGGGCGCTGCAGGTCTGCAGCCGGCAGATCGCCGGGTCGCTGCCGCGCGGGGCGACGGCGGAAAACACGGTGATCGCCTATGAGCCGGTCTGGGCCATCGGCACTGGCCGCACCCCGACCGCGGCCGACGTGGCCGAGGTGCATGCCCACATCCGGGCGGCGCTGGGCGCCCATGTGCCGTCCGAGGCCGCGGGCATYCGCATCCTCTATGGCGGCTCGGTCAAGCCCGGCAATGCGGCCGAGCTGCTGGCGGTGCCGAATGTCGACGGCGCCCTGGTCGGCGGCGCCAGCCTGAAGGCCGATGATTTCTGGGCCATCGCCGTGGCCAGCGTCGGCTGATCGATTTCGACCAGCATCGTCGTTGCATAGGGGCGGGGCCCTGGCTATAGTCCCGCCCGCTCGCCCCCGGCACTTGCCCGGCGGCGGCTCTCGGTCGGAGCGTAGCGCAGCCTGGTAGCGCACTTGCATGGGGTGCAAGGGGTCGCGAGTTCGAATCTCGCCGCTCCGACCAATTCTCTTCCGGACTCAGATCATGCTCGTCGCCCTCGATTGGGGAACCTCCTCGCTCCGCGCCTGGCTGCTCGATGCCGACGGCGCCGTGCGGGACGAGGCTTCGGCCCCGCTCGGCATCCTCAAGGTCCCCGGCGGCGATTTCGATGCCGTGTTCAAGCAGGTGGCGGGGAAGTGGATCGCCGCCGGCGCCACCGCCGCCATCGCCTGCGGCATGATCGGCAGCCGCCAGGGCTGGGCCGAGGCGCCCTATGCGGACTGCCCGGCCGACGCCGCGGCGCTGGTCGCGAAACTGATCGAGATCCCGACCTCGCTGGGCATCTCCCTGCGAATCGTCCCCGGCGTCAGCCGGATCGACGCCGACGGCATCCCCGACGTGATGCGCGGCGAGGAGGTGCAGATCCTCGGCGATGCGCCCGTGACCGGCCGCCGCCTCTACGTCCTGCCCGGCACGCACAGCAAATGGGCCCTGGCCGAGGACGGCCGGATCGCCTGGTTCGCCACCTCGATGACCGGCGAGGCCTTCGCCGTCCTGGCCGAGCACAGCATCCTGGGCCGGCTGATGGACGGCCGCGCCTACGACCAGCCGGCCTTCCGCCGCGGCCTCGCGGTCGGCGCCGCGGCCGGCGGCGGCCTGCTGCGCCGGCTGTTCAGCGCCCGCACCCTCGGCCTGTTCGGCGAGCTCGAGCCGAAGGCGGCGGGATCCTATCTCTCCGGCCTGCTGATCGGGGCCGAGGTGGCCGACGCCCGCGCCACCGTCGCAGCCGCCATTGGGGCCGCCGCCACCGGCGCGCCGCCGGACGAGGTCACCATCGTCGGCGGCGCCGAGCTGTCGGCGCGCTACGCCGAGGCGATCGAGGCCGCGGGGCTGCGCAGCCGCATCGCCCCGGCCGACACCACGGTCAAGGCGCTGTGGCGCCTGGCCAAGCATGCGGAGCTGGTGTGACATGAGCGTTTCCCTGCACGACGCCCTGGCCGGGCTGCCCCTGGTCGCCATCCTGCGCGGCGTCAAGCCGGAGGAGGTCGAGGCCATCGGCGGCGCCCTGGTCGAGGCCGGGTTCCGCTGCATCGAGGTGCCGCTGAACTCGCCGCAGCCCTTCGACAGCATCCGCCGCCTGGCCGACGGCTTCGGCCAGGCGGCGCTGATCGGCGCCGGCACGGTGCTGAAGCGCGAGGACGTCGCCCGGGTGCAGGCCTCGGGCGGCCAGCTGATCGTGATGCCGCATGCCGATGTCGAGGTGATCGCCGAGGCGAAGCGTCTCAACCTGGTCTGCGCCCCCGGCGCCGCCACCCCGACCGAGGCCTTCGCGGCGCTGAAGGCCGGCGCCGATGCGGTGAAGATCTTCCCGGCCGAGGCGGTCCCGCCCGCCGTGGTCAAAGCCTGGCGCGCAGTGGTGCCGGCCGCGGTGCCGCTGATCGCGGTCGGCGGCATCACGCCGGACCGGATGGCGGCCTATCGCGACGCCGGCACCACTGGCTTCGGCCTCGGCTCCGCCCTCTACAAGCCCGGCATGACCGCGGCCGAGGTGGCCGCCACCGCCGCCTCCTTCGCCCAGGCCTGGCGGGCGCTGCAGGGCTGACAGGCGCGAGCTGGTCCCCGATCCGCAGGATCTCCATAACCGGTCGTTGACGCGCCTGCTCCAAACCGGACGCAGGCAAAGCTCAGGCGCCGGAGCGCTCGAGGTCCAAGACTCGCGCCCAGTCCTCGTAAAGCCGAAACTCACGAGGACGGGCGCGATCCTGTATCCATTTGTGGGCACGTTCGACGTCAAATGAAGTCGTCGGGTTGACGCGATGGTACGCTGCCGCGAGACGCTTACACGTCACTGCGCCCAGGAGCGTCGCCGTTACCCGCAGCTTCCGATCGATGTCGCGCGCCACGCCTCCTCTCTTCCGCCTCTTGTCCTGCCTTGATGGTCCAGCCAATTTCCAGGGTCGTTTTCCAGGAAAAGATGTAAAATCATATTCACCTGGAATCGGTTTTCTGAGACGATTGTTTTCGAACCCGATGAAACTCGGGATACGATGCTATTCTGCGGCGTTGCAGCATTGATCGGCGCGCGGCCCTTGATGGTCAATGTCGATCCACAATGTGGAGGCGAGTATCGGAGATATTGTCGAATCGAAGAAAAACTAGTCAGACATAAAGATCAAAGACTGTTTCTATTTTGTTGATTTGGGATAAGTTCGAAATTATTAATGAAAAGTGCTCAATCGGAACACGAGCAACTTAATGCTCGGGTAGATCGTTTGGGGGGTGGGGATGAATCGGGGGGGTCGGCTTCGTCTCACGATCACGCTGGGTCTGAGCGCTATCAACCTGCTCGGGGTTCTGGTCGCTCGTGCCGAGGCGCAGGACGCGGATCGCATCGTCAGAGAGCAGACCACCGTCATCGACCGGTTCGAGCCGCCGCCGCAACGCCCTCCGAGCATCGCCGTGACGCACGGCGCCCCGGTTGCCGGCTTGCCGGTCGAGCAGCTCGGAACCGTCCGCTTCACGCTCCGCAACATCGATCTCGAAGGCGCAAGGACGCTCGGCCCAGCCGCCTTTTCTTCGCTCTGGAAAGACCTGATCGGACGAGAGATCTCACTGGCCGACCTCAAGGCGGTGATCGACGGAATCGAACGCATCTATCGCGAGAACGATTACTATGGAGCAGCCCTGGTTCCACAACAGGATTTCACCACTGGCCGCATCCGCATCGTCGTCTATGAATCCTATATCCGCGACGTTGTCATCGAGTCGGATCGACAGGATCTGAAGGAGAGGCTGAGGCCCTATATCGACCGCATGGTGGCGATGCGACCGGTCCGCATCTCCAGCCTCGAGCGCACCCTGCTGCTCATCGCCGATATCCCCGGCGTCACGGTGCAGGCCGACTTCTCCAAAGTCGAGGACGATCCGGCCGCGGGACGGCTGGTGCTGAAGGTCGACGCCACACGGTTCGGGTTCGATGCCCGTCTCGACAATCTCGGCACGCCGGCCACGGGGCCGCTGCAGCTCTCCGGCATCGCGCGCCTCAACGATGCTCTCGGATTGTTCGAGGGCTCCGAAGCGCTCGCGGTGACAAATCCTGCCGACCCGGACGAGCTCGTCTTCCTGCGGTTCGGGCAGCTGTTCCCGCTCGGCCCATCGGGATTCTTCACCGGGTACGAGTTCGGTCAGGTCTGGTCGAATCCGGAGGATGAGGACGACATCCACGCCGAGACCACGTTCGGCAAGGCCTTCCTGAGATACGCGATCGTGCGTGCGATCGACCACAGCCTGATCGCCGATATCGCGATCAATGCCAAGGATATCGCGGTCGACGTCAACGGCGATCCGGCGGTGCGGGAGAGCAACCGATGGCTGACGGCGACAGCCACCTACGACACGACGATCGCCGGCGTCGCCATCGTCGCCGAGGCCGGCATGGGCCAGGGCTTCAGCGGCCTCGGCTCGAACACCGACAACGACGATTTCACCTATGTGTTCGGGCAAGGCACGCTCTCGCGCGACATCACCGATTCCCTCTCGGCACAACTGCAGTTCGCGTGGCAACACGCCTTCACCGAGCTTCCCTCGGCGGTCCGCTTCGACCTGGGAGGCGAACCCTACAGCCGCGCCTTCGACAGCGCCTCCATCACCGGGGATAACGGCATCGCCGCGGCGTTCCAGCTTCGGCAGAGGATCGACACCGGCATCGCATGGCTGACCGATCTCAGCCTGTTCGCATTCGTCGACTATGGCGCGGTCTGGAATCCGCCCGACCGAGACTACGACGCCGCCTCGCTCGGTTCGGTCGGGGGCGGTATCCAGACGGTGATCGGCGGACGCTTCAACGCCATGGCCTATGTCGCGACGGCCTACAAGGACGAGCCGAAGCTCGATGTCGATGGCACCCTGTTCCGCTTTGCGGTGGGAGCAAAGTTCTAGCCGTGCTGAAGGGAGCAACCCGATGTCCGCCATCCCCCCGATGTCCATGGCGGTGCTCGCCGCTGTCGTCAGCCTTGCCGTGGCTTGCGGCGAGGCGCAGGCCGATACCCTGGCTCCGGTCAAGGGCGACGTGCCCGTAAGCGTTTCGGCCCAGATCGAGACAATCCAGTCGAAACCAGCCTACGCGCATACGAGCTGGGGGATGCGCGTGGCTGATCTTGCCACGGGTGCCGTGCTCATCGATCAGGCGGGCGACCGGTCACTGACCCCCGGATCGATCATGAAGGTCTACAGCTCGGCCACCGTGCTCGACCTGTATGGACCAGACTACCGGTTTCACACCCCGGTCTACCGGGCCGGGGCGGTGTCGGGCGGAGTGCTCAACGGCGATCTGGTCCTGGTCGCGTCAGGCGATTTCAGCCTTGGCCTGCGCGAACAGCCGGACGGCACGCTCGGCTTCAACAATTTCCCGGAGATCGATCACAACTACGCCGATACGGGCTTTGCCGGAGGCGCCCTGGTCAAGGGGAGCGACCCGCTGGCCGCCCTGGATGGCCTGGCGAAGGCAGTCCGGGCTTCCGGCATCGCCGAAGTCAGAGGCGACGTCATCGTCGACACACGACTGTTCGACACCTACCGCGACCCGACCGACGGGATCATCTCGCCGATCTGGCTCAACGAGAATGTCATCGACATCGTGACGACGGCGGCCAGTGCGGGTCAGCCGGCGACGATCGATTGGCGTCCGAAGACCGCTGCGATCAACGTGGTGGCCGAGGTGATGACGGTCGCGGACAATCCGAAGCCCATCAGGGTCGAAACGCCCGCCCCGGGAGAGGTCCGCGTCACGGGCGAGATCGCCGCCGGATCTCCGGCCACCCTGAACATCTGGCACGTGCCCGACCCGGCTGCCTTCGCCCGGACCGCCTTCATCGAAGCCCTCCGGCGCGCCGGCGTGAAGGTCGAGGCGAACCTGCTCGGCCAGAACCCCGCCGACAAGCTGCCCGATGCGGCAGCATTGTCTGCCGGGACCAAGGTGGCGGAGCATGTCTCACCGCCGCTTTCCGAATACGTCAAGGTCGTGCTCAAGGTCAGCTACAATCGCGGCGCCCACCTGCTGCTGTGCCTTGCCGCCGTGAAAGCCGGAAGCCGCGACTGCGAGGCGGGAATCGGCAAGGAGCTGGAGCTGCTCGACCGCCTCGGCGTGTCGCGGCAGAGCACCTATGTCTTCGACGGCGCCGGTTCCGACGACCACGCCAAGACCGCCCCCGCCGATCAGACGACGGTGCTGACGCGGATCGTCAAGGAGCCCTGGGGACGGTCGATACGGCGCGGGATGGCCATCCTGGGCGTGGATGGAACACAGGCCGCGAACGGGGTCGGAACCCCGGCGGCCGGGCATATCCAGATCAAGGACGGCACCCGGATCACGATGGCGCCCGGAGACTTTCAGGGCGTGATCATCGCCAAGACGCAGGTCGGCTATATCGAGGCGAAGAGCGGTCGTGATCTCGCCTTTGCGATCTTCCTGAACACGGCGCCCTTTGCCTCGATCGAGGATTTCCTTGCCGCCGATCACGACATCGCCGCGATCGCTGCTGCGGTTCAGCAGGCCTATTAGGCCGCAATCCAGGAGGATGAGGTGGACCGACCCGGTGTCAACAGAGTGCGACGCGCCTTGATCTCCGCTTCGGCCGCCGCGGTGCTGCTCGGCTGCGCCGCGACCGGCTCGGCCGCGGCCCAGGCCGATCTGCCCCCGGCGATCCGTGCGATCATGGATGCGCCGCGCTATTCCGGGGCGGTCTGGGGGCTGCGTGCGATCGACCTCGCCTCGGGGGCGACGACGACGTCCTATGGCGCGGACGCCCTGTTCTTCACGGGCTCGGTGCGGAAGCTGTTCTCGGTCGGTCTCGCGCTGAATGCGCTCGGCATCGACCATCGTTTCGAGACGCCGGTCTATCGTGTCGGCGAAGTGGCGCCTGACGGAACCCTGCACGGCGACCTCGTCCTCGTCGCCAGCGGCGACCTGACCCTCGGCGGCCGGACCACGGCCGACGGCAAGGTCGCCTTCACCAATTTCGACCATACCGAGGCCAACTCGCTCGGCAGCGCGATCCTGACCGAGCCCGATCCGCTTGCCGGCCTCGACCTGCTCGCCCGGCAGGTCGCCGCATCCGGCATCAAGGCCGTCGCCGGCGATGTCATCGTGGACGATCGCCTGTTCGACCAGTTTCGGGTGCCGAACGGGAATGTCCTGATCACACCGATCATCGTCAACGACAACCTGATCGACGTCACGATCCTGCCGACCGAAGCCGGACGCCCGGCAACCATCGACTGGCGCCCGAAGACCGCGGCCTTCACGGTCACGTCGGAGGTGCGGACCGTCGCCGCCGGCGAACCGCTCGAGATCTCCCTGGAGACCTCGCCCGGCGATCCCGAACGGGGAATCGTCAAGGGCCAGATACCGGTCGGGTACAAGCCCGCTCTGCCCGGCGTGCCGACCTTGGTCCGGACGTTTCCGGTCCCCGATCCGTCGGCCTTTGCGCGCACGGCACTGATCGAAGCGCTGGGCCGGGCGGGCGTACCCGTCAAGGCGGCGGCCACCGGCCCGAATCCGAGTGCGAGGCTGCCGTCGGACAACGCGTATCCGCGGACCGCGCAGGTCGCCCGGTTCACGTCGCCTCCCTACTCGGAATACGCCAGGCTGATCCTCAAGGTCAGCCACAATCTCGGCGCCAATATGAGCCTCGTCCTGTTCGGCCTGACCAAGGGGGCGAGGACGATCGGGACCGCGCTTGCGGCCGAACGGACTGCGCTCGTGACCGACTACGGGCTCCGCCCCGACGGCTTCGACTTTCCGACCAACGGCAGCGGCAGCCCCGACAGCCGTGCAACGCCCGCTGCCGTGACGGATCTCCTCGCGGCGATGCGGAGGACGAAAGGCGCGGAGGTCTATTTCGACGCCCTTCCGGTTCTTGGTGTCGACGGGTCTCTGGCGACGGTCGGCGTCGATCCGCCGAATCCGGTCATTGCGCCGGCCATCGGGCGGGTCTTCGCGAAGACCGGCACGACGGTCGCGGGCGATACGCTCAAGGCCCAGGTCTTCGCCGGATACCTGAAATCCAGGGCAGGACGACTGCTCGCCTATGTCGTCTACGTGAACAACGTCGCGCCGATCGGCAGCATCGCCGACGTCATCGAGGTCTTCGGCGACGAAGGTGAGATATCGGCGATCCTTTACGACCTCAACTGACCGGTTCGCCGGTGTCGAGAAGGGGGGACACAATGACCGGGTGGTGGAAAGCAGACGGGTCCTGCACGACAACGGAAGGCGGCCATGCGAACCGCGAGAGCGGTGCCGGAGAAGCCGACCCGGGTCCGGGACGCCTCTCGGGGTCATGGATCGCCCTGGCGCTCGGCGGCGGCATCGCCGTCGCCCAGATCACGGTCCCCAGCGCGGCGCAGGCGCAGTGCAACTCGAGCAGCAATCCGTCGCCGCCGCCTGCGGTCACGGCGAACTTCTCGAACCAGAGCTTCGGCCCCACTCCACCGCTGAAGCCTTACGCGGTGACCTCGGTGGGTCTCTCCGGCTGTGTCGGGGCCGATGGAGACTACGAAGAAAACGGCGGCGATGGCAGCCCGGGACAGTCCGGTGCGCAGATCACCGGCGTCAACAAGGCCCTGACCATCATCGGCGGCGGCAACCCTGGCCCCAGCCTCCAGACGTTCGGCGCAATCATCACCAGCACGGGTGGAATTGGAGGCGCCGGCGGTCAAGGCGGCCGCACCGGCCTGGACGAAAACCGGGGCGGCAATGGCGGCGCCGGCGGGGCGGGCGGCAATATTACCGTCGGGTTCGACGGCACCTTCGTTCCGGACCCGAAGACCGGCCTGGCGGGTTCCGGGCTCTACGTGTCGTCCGTAGGCAACGAGGGCGGCAAGGGGGGAGATTCCAGCGAAGACGGAACCGGGGACAAGTTCTCGGGCGCTGGCGGGCAAGGCGGTTCCGGCGGATCGGTCGTGCTCTCGGCAAGCGGATCGGTCCAGGCATATGTCGGCGTTTCGGCGCTGTCCAGCGGCGGTGCGGGCGGAAACGGGGGCAACTCCGTCAACTATGACGCGTTGGAGGCCTCATACGGCGGCGATGGCGGCGATGGCGGACAGGCGGGCTCGGTGTCGCTGAATTGGCTGGGCGGCACTGTCACGACCAGGCAATTCGGTTTGCTTGCCACCGCAGATGGCGGGACCGGAGGCACCGGCGGCATAGGAGATTATGGCCTCACCGTCGAGGGTGGCAATGGCGGTGCGGGCGGCAATGGCGGCACAGCCATGCTGTCGTTCAGCGGCGGCGGGGTCACCGTCAACCTGGCCCCGTTCAATTCGACCGGCGCCGGACTCTATGTCTCGGCGATCGGCGGCGATGGCGGCGATGGCGGACCCTCGAGCGACGGGCTTGGGCAGGGAGGCGGCAGCGGCGGGAATGGCGGGACTGGTGGCGCTGCCGGCGCCGCCATTCTCGGCTCGGTCGCCTATTCCAGCCAGAGCGGCGGTCAGGGCGTCCTGGTTCAGTCCAACGGCGGCGCCGGCGGGGCCGGTGCGGGGGCGGGTGGCGTCGGCGAGGCCGGCGGCGGCGGATTCGCGGGCGCCGGCGGTGGTGTCACCCTGTTCCTGGGCAACGCTGCGACCACGGGCACCGTCCGAACGTCGGGGACGCTCGCCCATGGCGCCGTGGTGCAGAGTGTCGGCGGTGCCGGCGGCACTGGCGGCAATGCGAGTTTCTTCGCCCAAGGCGGCGCCGGGGCAGCGGGCGGGGATGGCGGCCCGGTCGTGGTCCAGGCGCCCAACGGCTCGGTGATCGCCACCGGCAAGAGCGCCATCGCGGTGGTGGCGCAAAGCGTCGGCGGCGGCGGCGGCGTGGGCGGCGACACCAACGACGTCTCGATCGGCACCCAGATTGCCATCGGCGGCAATGGCGGCCTCGGCGGCAATGGCGGAGCGGTCAATGTCGAGCTGACGAACGGCGTGTTCGCCTCCACCAGCACGCTCGGCGGTGCGGGCCTCCTGGCCCAGAGCATCGGCGGGTCCGGTGGCGCCGGCGGCAGCGCGGCCTCGACGGGCGTCGGCTTCTTTTCGATGACGATCGGCGGCGACGCCGGCGGCGGCGGCGCCGGTGGCTTGGTGAACGTCACCAACAAGTCGCTGATCACCAGCTATGGCGATCATGCGGCCGGCATCCAGGCGCAAAGCATCGGCGGCGGCGGCGGCAAGGGCGGCTCGGCGTTCACCTTTGCCGCCAACGCCCTTCCGACTGCGGCGGTCGCGGTCGGCGGCCGCGGCGGCAGCGGCGGCCCGGCGGGGGATGTTGCCGTCAGCAACACCGGCCAGGTCACGACCTACGGCGCGGATGCCACCGGAATCCTCATCCAGAGCATCGGCGGCGGGGGCGGAACGGGTGGGGCGGCGGCCGCGCGCGCAGTGGATCTCTCGCCGAGCAAGGAGGTCCCCGCCATCTCGATCTCGGTGGCGATGGGCGGAAAGGGCGGGGCGGGCAACACCGGCGGCCAGGTCACACTCGACAGTAACGGGCTGATCGCCACGGCCGGCGACGGCGCCATCGGGGTCATGGCGCAAAGCGTGGGCGGCGGTGGCGGCACGGGTGGCGACAGCACGGCAGCGTCCTATTCCGGCGGCCCCCAGGGCGGCCTCACGGTTTCGGTCTCGGTGGCGGTCGGCGGTTCCGGTGGCACCGGCGGGACCGGCGGCGCGGTGACGGTGTGGAATGACGGCGTCGTGGCCACGCGGGGCCAGGATGCCTATGGCGTCTTTGCCCAAAGCGTCGGCGGCGGCGGCGGGGCCGGCGGCACCGGCGATGCCTCAGCATCGGCGAGCAAGGCAAAGGGCAGCTTCGCCGCCTCGGTCGGCGTGGGCGGGACCGGCGGCACCGGCGGCCACGCCGATACCGTCGATTTGAAAAACACCGGCGCGGTGACGACGGTCGGCGACGGGTCCGATGGCGTGTTTGCCCAAAGCGTCGGCGGGGGCGGTGGCGCCGGCGGGGGTGGAGTCGCCACGGCCGGCGGCGGCAATCTCAGCCTTGCCGTCGGGGTCGGCGGGAGCGGCGGCGCGGGCGGCAACGGCAACACGGCCACGGTGACGAATGGCGGCAGCATCGTGACCCGCGGTACCGATGCGATCGGCCTGTCGGTGCAGAGCATCGGCGGCGGCGGCGGCAAGGGCGGCAAAGGCGGTGCAACCGCCGGCGGATCACCCGACTTCTCGAATGCGAAAGCCTTGTTCGACATCCTGGCCGGCGGCCTGGGCCTCAATCAGACGGTCACCAAGCTCGGCGACGGCATCCTGCGGATCGGGCAGATCGGTCAGGAGATCCAGGCGACCTATGACGAGTTGAACGGCATCTTCTCGCAGCCGCAGGCGGGTGATCCGGAGAACGGCACCGCCAAGACGATCAATGTCTCGGTGTCGGTCGGCGGCAGTGGCGGGGCCGCGGGCGACGGCGGCGCGGCCAATGCGACCAACACCGGGGGGATCGCKACCYATGGCGCCCAGTCGGACGGCATCTATGCGCAGAGCGTCGGGGGCGGCGGCGGCAGCGGCGGTGCCGCAACGTCGACCAGCGCCGCCGCCGACGACACCCCGATCCAGACCGCGATCGGGGTGGGCGGCACGGGTGGCGCCGGCGGCAACGGCGGTGCCGTGACGGTGGCCAACCAGACGGGCGGCCACATCCTGACGCAGGGCGTGGCCGCCTTCGGCATCCTGGCGCACAGCGTGGGCGGCGGCGGCGGCGAAGGGTCGCTGGCCGGCACCGTCAGCGGCTCGCTGAAGAGCCTCTCCGTCGGGATCGGCGGCAATGGCGGCACCGGCGGGGATGGTGGCGAGGTCAGCGTCACGACGGACGGCGCGATCACCACCACCGGCAAGCACGGCATCGCCATCTTTGCCCAGAGCGTCGGCGGCGGCGGCGGGCTGGTCCGGACGATGACCACCGACCAGACCTTCGATCCCTCCAAGATCGTCATCAACCCGCAAGGACGTCTTGCCGACGTTCATGGGCTGACGTTGACGTTCGGCGGCCAGAAAGGCGTCGACGGCAACGGCGGGGCCGTCTCCGTCACCACGGGCGGCCCGATCACCACATCCGGCCTGGACGCGCATGGCATCCTGGCGCAGTCGATCGGGGGCGGCGGCGGGATGGCCGTCGGGGGGCAGGTCGTCCTGCCGGGCGGCGCGGCCGGGCCTGGCGGCGCCAGCGGCGACGGCGGCAATGTCAACGTTGATCTCGAAACGGGCACGGCGATTCTCACAGCCGGCAAGGGCGCCTACGGCATCATTGCCCAGAGCATCGGCGGAGGCGGCGGCTTCGCCGGCGATCCGTCCTCGGTCCACGACTACCAGACGGGTACGGCGCTGGCCGTGAAGTCCAACGCCGGCTTTGGCGGGGAGGTCTCGATCTTTGTGGAGAACGCCCGCGTTCAGACCACGGGCGACTATGCCCCGGCCATCTTCGCCCAGAGCATCGGCGGCGGCGGCGGCCTGGTGAACTACAACAACGCCGACGGCTCCCAGAACAAGATCCAGGCGCGGGGCACCGCCGGCGGCGATGGCGCCGGCGGTGATATTTTTATCGACCTCATCGGCAGCATGGTCACGGCGTCGGGAGCGGGGTCGCCAGGCATCTTCGCCCAGAGCGATGGAACATCATCAGGCGAGATCCAGATTTTGATCGATGGCAAATCGAGCGTTCAGGGCGGCCTGACCGACACTGCCTTCCCCGGCGGTCAACCCATATCGGAGCGCGACGTGGCGGGCATCCGGCTGATGGGCGGCACCGCGAACTACATCAGAAATGCGGGGATCATCTTCTCGCTCAATCGACTGGCGATCCTGACCGACACGCCGGCGGGCAACACCCAGGTCACGAACACGGGAACGATCTCGGGCGACATCGTCTTCAACAGCGGGGCCGGGAATGTCGTGGACAACCGTCCCGGCGGTGTGATCGAGGCCTTCACGGCCATCGACCTGAACGGTGGCGAGCTCCGCAACGCCGGCAGCCTGCAGGTCGGCGGCGCCGGCGCGATCGGCCGGACGACCGTGACGGGCGATCTCGTGCAAAGCGCCACGGGCCGCCTGGTGGTGGAGACCAACCACAGCACCGGCACGGCGGATCTCCTCGACGTGCAGGGCACTGCGCGGCTGGGCGGCGTGGTGGAGGTGCATCCGCTGTCGCTCGCCAACCGCCCCGTGACGGTGCTGAGCGCAACCGGGGGGCTGGCGGTCGATCCGGGCCTCTCGGTCAGCCGCACCCATCTCTACCGCTTCGATGCGCAGCAGTCCGGCGGGACCCTGCAGCTGCAGCCGGTGGCGGAATTCAACGCCGCGGCCGGCCCGCTGGGCCGGAACCAGCGGCGGGTGGCGGCGCATCTGCAGCAGCTCTGGGACAGCGGCGCCGGGTTCGACGAAGGCTTCACCGCGCTCGCCGGGGTCGGGGACGGCAGCAGCTATGCGAAAACGCTGAGCAGCCTGTCCGGGCAGGCGGTCGGGGCGGCCGCGGCCCTCCGCTACAGCTCGAGCCACGGCTTCGTCACCAACATGCTGGACGAATGCGCGACCTTCGAGGGCGCCGGCCGGACCCAGGACGAGGCCAGCTGCACCTGGGCGCGCGCCTATGGCGGCGTGGCCGACCAGGACAGCACCAGCGATGCGCTGGGCTACCATACGACCGCCTGGACGCTTCAGGCCGGCGGGCAGCGCGAGATTGCTCCCGCCTGGTTCCTCGGCGGATCCATCGGGTATGAGAGCAGCAGCCTCCGCGGCGATGGCGGCAGCTCGCGGGTCAGCGGCGACAGCCTGCTGCTCGGCGCGTCCCTCCGTTACCAGACCGGGCCGTGGCAGGCCTCGGGTGCGCTCGACTTCGGCTATGGCTGGTATGACAGCCAACGCTCGGTCGAAGCCGGCAGCTTCCGGGGGACCGCCGACGCCTCGCCGAACATCTGGCATGTCGGCGCCAATGCGCGCCTTGCCTACCAGGCGCCGATCGCGGACTGGTACGTGCAGCCGCGCCTCGACCTGCACCTGACCTATGTGCACGGCAACAGCTACACCGAGACGGGGGCCGGCGCATTCGACCTTGCCGTCGAATCCGAGGGCGCCACCGCCTTCACGGCGATTCCCGCGGTGGAGGTGGGCAGGCGCATCCCGATCGGCGGGACCGCGGTGCTGCGCCCGTTCGCGAGCGCCGGCATCGAGCTCAACGCCAGCGGCGACTGGGCGGCGACGGCGCGTTTTGCCGATCAGCCGGGCAGCCGGGGCTTCCGCGCCACGACGCCGATCCCGGACGTGCTGGGCAAGTTCACCGTCGGCGCCGAGGTGCTGAACAGCACGAACTGGGATTTTCGACTGCAGTACAGCACCGAGGTCGGCGACGGCTATGCCTCACATGCCGGCCTGGGTCGGCTGGGCTATCGGTTCTGAACCCCTGTCGGTGCCCCGGCACATAGCGGCTTTCGGAAGCATCGTTGTAACGACAATCGGGAGCGCGAGATGAAGAATGGAATGCTTTCGGTCCTCTTGGGAGCCGGCATGGCTCTGGCTGCCAATGTCTGTCTGGCGGCCGAGTCGACTCAGGTCGAGAAGGTCCAGGCTGCGCTCGCCGCCTGGCTGGCGGCACGAGCACCGATCGAAGAGGTCACCGGCATCGCCGCGTATATCAGCTTCGGCGATGCCGGACCGGCAATCGAAGCCTTCGCCGGGACAGTGGGCCGCGACCCGGGCGCCGGTCCGGTTGACCAGGACACCCTCTATCAGATGGGGAGCACGTCGAAGTCATTCGTCGTCGCGGTGATCCTCAAGCTCGAAGCGGCCGGAAAACTCTCGATCGATGACCCGCTCGGCAAGTGGCTGCCGGAATATCCGGCGTGGCAGGACGTTACCATCCGCCGCCTCCTCAACATGACGAGCGGCATTCCGAATTACTCCGAGACCGAGTGGATGTCCCGCGCCTGGGTGGACCAGCCCAAGCGGGACTTCACGATGAAAGAGCTGGTCGCTGCCGCGTATCCGAGCGCGACCAACCAGCTTCCAGAAAACAGCGGCTATTTCTATTCCAATACCAACTATGTCCTCGCCGGCATGATCGCCGAAAAAGCCGGCGGCAAGACCTATCGCGACCTGGTCCACGATCTCATCATCGAGCCGCATGGTCTCTACTCGACATTCTATGAGGCCGGAACCTACCCGGAATCGGTGATCGACCGGCTGTCGCATGGCTACTTCGAAAACCAGGCATGTGCCGACTACCAGCCCGGCTGCAAGGAATCGTGGAACCTGCCGGTCCTGGGACGGGACATGCGCGAGGCCAGCACCTCCTGGGCACAGGCCGCCGGCGGCGCGATTTCCAGCGCCCGCGACGTCGATCGCTGGATGCGCGCCGTGTTCCACGGGAAGGTGGTGCCGCCGAAGCAGCAGCAGGAGTGGATGCAGCTGGTCTCGATGAAGACGGGCGAACCGATCGCCGCCGTTTCCGCGGATGATCCGGCCGGCTTCTCTCTGGGATTGGGCAACCGCATCCTCGGGCCCATGGGCGCGCAATGGTTCTACCAGGGCGAGACCCTCGGCTATCGGACGCTTTACGTCTGGATCGCCGCCGAGGACCTGATGATCACGGTCCAGACCAACAGCCAGCCGCCGGAAGGCACCAGCAAGCTCAACGAGGCCGTCGCCGCCCTTTACCAGATCGTCAAGACGTCGAAAGCCGACTAGATGCGAGTTTGCGGGCTATATGAGAGGGCTACGAACAGGAGGGGGATGTCGAGCCGATTGGCCCGGCAACGTTCTGCCGCCTATAAATAGCCAAGCCTTCGAAGCACAACAGTGCGGAGATCAGCTTTCGACCGCTGGCCGCCACAAATGTCCGCTCCATTGAACCCCGGCGAACGCCGCAATGGCGGCTCTCTTGCGTGAGGGCCCGGCCGCTGGCTCGCCACTGCAGGCGCCCCGGGCGGCTCCCCCATTCCCGCCCGTGACACCGGCCCGGCCGCCGTCTATGACCATGGCACGAGGGACCGGGGCAGGGGAGCGGCGCGTGGTGCAGGACGGGGGCGTTCAGGTTGGGGTCGAGCGGCCGGGGTTCATCCGGCGGCAATATGACCGGCTGATCCGGGCGGCGCACGGGCCGCGGGCGCAGTGGACGCTGGCCGGCGTGGCCTTTGCCGAAAGCTCGTTCTTCCCGATCCCGCCCGACGTCGTGCTGATCCCGATGATGCTCGCCAATCCGCGGCGGGCCTGGTGGCTGGCGGGGCTGTGCACCGTGGCCTCGGTGATCGGCGGCCTGGTCGGCTACGCCATCGGCTATTTCCTGTTCGAGACGGTCGGCGCCTGGCTGATCAACCTCTACGGGCTGCAGGCCGGGTTCCACGAATTCGAGCAGAAATACGCCGAATGGGGCAGCTGGATCATCCTGGCCAAGGGGGTGACGCCGATCCCCTACAAGCTGGTCACCATCACCAGCGGCGTGGCCCAGTTCCCGCTCGGCCTCTTCATCCTGTCCTCGATCGCCTCGCGCGGCCTGCGCTTCTTCCTGGTCGCGGTGCTGATGCGGATCTATGGCGAGCAGGTGCGGCACTATCTCGAGAAGTACCTGAACTGGGCCTTCTGGGGATTCCTCGTGCTGGTCGCCCTCGGCTTCGCGGTGATGACCCAGCTGTGAGAGCCGCCGAACCGCGGAGACTCCGGCCATGACCGTGCAAGCCATCCTCCTCCCGGTCTTCGCGCAGGTGGCGCTGACCTTCCTGCTGGCGGTCTGGCTGCTGCGGGAGCGCGCCGGCGCGCTGCGGCGGGGCGAGGTGCGCACCGGCGACATCGTCCTCGGCCAGCCGGCCTGGCCGGCGCGGGCCACCCAGATCGCGAACAGCTTCCACAACCAGCTGCAGCTGCCGCTGCTGTTCTTCGTGCTGGTGATCCTGGCGATGATGACCAGGAAGGCCGACCTGCTGTTCGTGGTGATGTCCTGGCTGTTCGTCGCCAGCCGGATCCTGCATGTGGCGGTGCATACCGGCGCCAACCGCCTGGGCCCCCGCTTCGGCGCCTACGCCGCCGGATTCGTGCTGCTGCTGGCGATGTGGGTGATCTTCGCCCTGCGCATCCTGACGGCGGGGGTGGGGCCGGTGTGAGCGCGGCAAGGGGCAGGCTTCACCATAATTATTGTCATCCTCGGGCTTGACCCGAGGATCCAGGGGCCACCCAGAGCGGCATCGACATTCCCTGGATGCCCGGGTCAAGCCCGGGCATGACAGGTTAAAATGAAGCATGGGGCCTGGGCCAGCTACACCGACGTGACGATCCAGGCCGCAGCGCCGATCGCGACCGCGTCCTCCAGCAGGGCGATCGGCAGGTCACGCCCCACGGCCCGGGCCAGGCGGGAGCGCAGCTCGGCGCCCACCATCGTGCCGGCGACGGCGCCGGCCACGCCCGCGATCAGCCCGACGATCGCCGAGCCGCCGACGATGCCGAAGGCGGCGCCGCAGACCGCGCCGCTGACGATCCGGGCGCCGAACTGCATCGGCACCTTGCGGCTCGGCGTCTTCGGCAGCTGGTCGGCGACCAGCTCGGCGAGCGCCGCCGCGGTGAGCAGCCAGGGCGTCACCGAAGCGCCGAGGAAGGCCAGGCCGGTGCCGTCGAGCGGCAGCCAGCCGAGATGGGCGGCCCAGCTGACCGCCGCCGGCGCGGTCATCGTCCGCAGCCCGGCGACGCACCCGATCAGGAAAGCCAGGACCAGCATCGAAATCTCCCCCCGGAAAATGCGCGGCGCGCGCCCTGAAAAATCGGCGGCCAGCATCGGCGGTGTCTGCCGCACTTCGTCCCGTCAGGCTTCGTTTCTCTGGTGGACCGACCAGGATCCTCTCATTCCGACCACCTGGATTTCTCTCCGGGGATTCGGGCTCTAAAGAGGATCTGAAGCCTATCGGATATTGTCCGGCAAAACCTTCGGGTGCTAGCGTTCCCCCGGAAGCAATCGAAGGGGGAAACGATGGCGTTTGTGTGTCGAGCCGCGATTTTCGCGGCGGCGATCGGGGTCGGCTTGTCGGGACCCGCCCTGGCCCAGGACAGCGCGGCCCAGGCGAAGGCGGAGATCCAGCGGGTGCGGGACAGCGCCGGCTTCAACGCCGCTTTGCAGCACATCGACCAGGGCTATGACGGCTACATCGCGGAAGGGATCACGCTGGTCGAGATCCCGGCGCCGCCATTCAAGGAGGAGGTGCGGGCCAAGGCCTTCGCCGAGCTGCTGCGCGGCGCCGGGCTGGCCGATGTCGAAATCGACGAGGAGGGCAACGTCCTCGGCCTGCGCCAGGGCACCGGGGGCGGCGACCGCGTGGTCGTGGTGTCGGCCCATCTCGACACCGTGTTCCCCGAGGRCACGGATGTGAAGGTGCGGCGCGAGGGCACCAAGCTGATGGCCCCGGGCGTCAGCGACGACACCTTCAGCCTGGCGGCGATCCTGGCCTATATCCGCGCCATGGATGCGGCCGGGATCAGGCATAAGGCCAACATCCTGTTCGTCGGCACCGTCGGCGAGGAGGGGCTGGGCGACCTGCGCGGCGTCCGCCACCTGTTCACCAAGGGCAAGTACAAGGACCGGATCGACGCCTTCTTCTCGATCGAGGGCGGGTCGGCCGACACCTTCACCAGCTCCGGCGTCGGCTCGAAGCGCTACCGGGTGACCTACAAGGGCCCGGGCGGCCACAGCTTCGGCGCCTTCGGCCTGGTCAACCCCGCCTACGCCATGGCCGAGGCGATCACGCTGCTGGCCCGCACCCAGGTCCCGGCCGACCCGAAGGTGACCTACAATGTCGGCGTGGTGAAGGGCGGCACCTCGGTCAACTCGATCCCGGTCGAGACCTCGATGGAGGTCGACATGCGCTCCGGCAACAGCGACGGGCTGGGCCGGGTGCAGCAGCGGCTGCTGGCCGTGATCGAGCAGGCGGCGGCGACCGAGAATGCCGCCCGGTCGACCAAGGAGGGCGAGATCTCGGTCGAGACGGCGGTGATCGGCGACCGCCCGGCCGGCGCCATCGCCGAGACCGAGCTGCTGTTCCAGCTGGCCAAGGCCTCGATCGAGGCGGGGGGCTACGAGTTCAAGGGCCCGCGCGAGGCCTCGAACGATTCGAACATCCCGTGGAGCCTCGGCATCCCGGCGGTGACGCTGGGCAAGAACGGCCCGGGCCAGAGCGGCCGGGCCCATTCGCTCGACGAATGGATGGACACCGAGAAGGCGCCGATGCTGAAGGGCATGGCCACCAGCCTGGCGACGATCCTGGCGACGGCCCGGATGGAATAGGCCCGGGGCTTTCGCCCTGTTCGTCATGGCGAGCCCCGCCATTCACACCTATTGGGGGGCGTGGCCATCCCAGCGGCACCGAACCCTGGATGGCCACGTCGCTTCGCTCCTCGCCATGACGAGGAGGGTGTCAGTATACGGTGGGCTACCCCCGCACCAGCAACCGTCCCGCCCGGTCCACCTCGGTCTCGCCGGCGCGCCAGGACAGGCGGCCGTTGACCAGCACGAAGTCGAGCCCGCGCGACGGGGTCTTCGGGGCTTCGAAGGTGGCGGCGTCGGCGATGTGGGCGGGGTCGAACACCACCAGGTCGGCGGCGTGGCCTTCGCGCACCAGGCCGCGGCCGGGCAGGTTGAAGCGCATCGCCGACAGGCCGGTCATCTTGTGCACCGCCGTCTCCAGCGGGAACAGGCCGAGGTCGCGGCTGTAATGGCCCAGCACGCGCGGGAAGGTGCCCCACAGGCGGGGATGCGGGTGGCTGTCATGCGGCAGCCCGTCCGAGCCGATCATGGTCAGCGGGAAGGACAGGATGCGGCGGACATCGGCCTCGTCCATCTGGAAGTAGATGGCGCCGGCCGGGTGCAGCCGCACCGCCGCCTCCTTCTCGGTGCAGCCCCAGTCCGCGGCGATGTCGGCCAGGTCGCGGCCCGCCATCTCCGGCTGCGCCTTGGACCAGGCGACCATGATGCGGATGTCGCCGGTGACATGGTCCGGGTCCAGCACGGTCGAGCCGGCGGTGTAGGGATAGGCGTCGAGCCCGACCGGCTGGCTCTTGCTGGCCGCCTCGATCACCGGCAGGGTCTCGCGGCTGCGGCCCCAATTGTGCGGCCCGGCGCATTTGTGGTGCGAGATCACCACCGGCACCTTGGCCCGGCGCGCGGTGGAGAAGCTCTCCTCCAGGGAATCCAGCACCTTGTCGTGCTCGTCGCGCATATGGGTGGCGTAGACGCCGCCGCGGTCGGCCAGGAGCTCGGCCAGCGCCGCCACCTCGTCGGCATCCGCCGCGGCGTTCGGCTTGTAGTAGAGGCCGGTGGAGAAGCCGATGGCGCCCGCATCGAGGCTGTCGGCCAGCAGGTGGCGCATGGCGTCGATCTCGCCGGAATTCGCCTTGCGCCCGGTGTCCGCCATGGTGCCGATGCGCAGCGAGGAATGGCCGATCAGCGCCGCCACATTGACGCCCGGCACCACCTCGCCCAGCCGGCCGCGATAGTCGGCGAAGCTCGGGAACTCGTAGGCGGCTTCGTCGCCCAGCAGGTTCAAGGGCGGCGGCGGGGCGCCCTGCAGCGTCAGCGGCGACAGGCTGATGCCGCAATTGCCGACCACCACGGTGGTCACGCCCTGGCTGATCTTCGGCAGCATGTCCGGGCCGTCGATCACCGCCCGGTCGTCATGGGTGTGCACGTCGATGAAGCCGGGCGCCACGACCCGGCCGGCGACGTCGATGCTGTCCTTCGCCCGGTCCGTGGCGATGCTGCCGGCCGGGGCCACGGCGGCGATGCGGTCGCCGAGGATGGCGACATCTGCCTGGATACGGGGCGCGCCGGAGCCGTCGATCACGGTGCCGTTGCGGAGCAGCAGGTCGTAGCGCGGTTGGTCAGGCATGGGCTTTCCGTCGGACAGGGCGGGGCCGGGGCGTGGTGTCGCGGGGCGGCACGGGAGCGGCCGGCTCGTCGAGGGTGGGAATCTGGCTGAGAGTGTATTTGACCCGGCGCAGGCTTTCGAGGGCGGTGGGGCCGCGGCGCATGGCCACGCCGGTCGCGATCACGTCGATCACCGCCATATGGGCCAGGCGCGACGCGGTCGGCTTGAAGATGTCGCTGTCCTCCGGCGGGGCGACGGCCAGCACGATCTCCGCCGCCCGGGCCAGGGGCGTGTCCGGGCGGGTCAGGGCGACGATCGTGGCGCCGTAGTGCCGGGCGATCTCGGCGCTCTCGACCAGATCGCGGAAGCGGCCGGAATTGCAGATCGCCAGCACGCAGTCGTCCGGGCCGAGCGTGGCGGCCGACATGCGCTGCAGCTGGGTGTCGGCATGGAAGTCGGTCGGCAGGTCCAGCCGGAAGAAGCGCAGATAAGCATCGTGGCCGACCGCATGCGAGCCGCCGCCGACGCCGTAGATG
>NZ_JBFRCU010000036.1:0-67162 GCF_052113205.1 Inquilinus sp. YAF38
CCGTCGGCGTGACGATCAACCTCCAGACCCAGGTCAACACCGGCGGCACGGCCGAGGGCGATACGATCGCCGATGACGTCGAGACGATCAACGGCAGCAATCACGACGACGTGATGACCGGCAACGCCCTGGGYAACGCGCTCATYGGGTTCGACGGGGATGACAGCCTCAACGGCGGCGGCGGTGACGACGTGCTGCGGGGTGGAGCTGGCGCCGACACGCTGAACGGCGGCGGCGGCAGGGACTTCTTCAGCTACACAGCGGTTTCCGACAGCRCCGTCTCGGCCGCCGACACSATCCAGGACTTCCAGACCGGGGACGTGATCTCGGTTCGGATGATCGACGCCGACGGCGATGCCGGGAACGGCGACACGGCCTTCAGCTTCATCGGCACCGCCGCCTACACYGGAGTCGCCGGTCARCTGCGCTACGCGTTCACCAGCCCCGGCGTCACCACTATCGCCGGGGACATCGACGGCGACGGCACCTCGGACTTCCACATTCGTCTCGACGGCGCAATCACGCTGCAGGCCTCGGACTTCATGCTGTAACCTGTGCCGGCTCGGGCGCCTCGCGCGCCCGAGCCGCTATCCTCGTGGCGCGATGAGGAGCTGGGTTAACAACGGCTCGAATACGCTCCAGCCAAGGGCCGATGGAATTAACGCAATGTTCATTGCGCGCATCCATGATTCTCGTTCATGCTATGTTCTATGAATGAGGCGCGATCCGAACCGATCCGGCCGACCGACCCCGACATGCATTGGACGGGCTGGGCGCTGACCACGCTGCGCGAGGCGGCCGAGATCGACATGCGCTGCAAGCGCCTGACCGAGCGGCAGCAGGAGCGGGCGCATCACGACCCGAAGGCGCCGTCGCCGGCTTTCGGCCTGATCCAGGCGCGGCTGACGCGCTCGGTGCGGCTGACGGTCGCCCTGACCGACCGGATCCGCAACGGCTTCATGACGCGGCGGGACGAACGCAAGGCCTCGGGCGAGGAAGCCCGCCGCCGGCAGCGTCGCGAGCGCGCGGCGCAAATGGTCGGCGAGGCGACGGCACAGCCCGAGCGCGGGGTGGACGTCGAATGCATGCGGGCGATGGCGTGGGAGTCGCTGGTCGAGGACGAGATGCTCGACGCGCAGCTGGACACGCTGTCGGCGGAAGAATTGGTGCGGGAGGTCTGCCGCAAGATCGGCCACCCGCCGGTCCGGCTGCCGCAGAGCTGGGACGAGGGCTGCGAGATGACGCCCGTCCCGCCGCGGGAGACCGAGGCCGCCGACCGCGAGACCGCGGACGACTGGTCCGCCGAGTCGGGCGAGTCCGATTCCGGCCGGCCCGAACCGGAGCCGCCGAACCCGGACAGCAGCTGAGCGTCCGCGGCACGACCGCGTWGGTTGGGTTCGCGTCGCGAACCCAACACCCCGCCGTCGCACCATTGTTGGGTTCGCTTGCCGCGAACCCAACCTACGCAGCCAAGATCCGGATTGTTTTGCCTCTCCCATTTACGGCAGAGGCCGGAGGCGCTTGCGCCTCCGGCTGAGGGGTTTTGCCGAAGCCGAGCCCCGCCTTCTCACTCCACCCGCCCGAACTGCCGGTCGAGCCAGTCGAAGGCCTCCGACTGTTCTTCGGCCCGGAAGATATGGGCGTTCGGCCAGACCTTCGCCGAGAACCGGTCCGGCGCGCCGGCATCGGCCCAGACCCGTTCCATGCTGGCGAAGGCCTGGCGCACCGAGGCCACCGGGAACAGCGGGTCGGTCTCGCCGGCATAGAACAGCATCGGCTTCGGCGCCGCGATCGCGGCCGCGTCGGGGTAGTCGAACCAGCGGAACATGCCGGGATGCAACATGTTGAAGGCCGACTGGCCCTTGAGCTGGTTGTTGCCGGGCACCATCAGCCCGTCCAGCGTCGCCATCCAGTTGACTGCGACGCCGGCGGTGACCGCGTCGGTCAGCGCCGCCACCTGCCAGGCGCGGAAGGCACCCATCGAGAATCCGACCGCGGCGACCCGGCCCTTGTCGACCTCGGGCAGCGACGCCAGCCAGCGGGCCGCCCGTACATCCTCCACCGCGATGGTGCCGGCCAGCGACGAGCCGAGGTTGAACAGGTTCGAGGCCAGCGCCTGCTGCGACTCCGGGCCATTGTTCTGGCGGTCGCCCCAGCCCAGCGCGTCGGTCGCCAGCACGACATAGCCGCGGCGGGCCAGATCGTCGCCGATGAAGTTGCCCGAATAGTACTTGTCGACCCAGGCCTGGGCCGATGCCAGCCGGGCCTCATCGCCCCAGGGCCGGACCATCTTCTCCTTGCCGATGTCGAACTTGCCACCATGGTCGTGCAGCACCAGCGCCGCCGGAAACGGCCCCTGCCCCTTCGGCATCAGCAGCAGCGCGGCGATGCGGCTGTTGCCGGTGATCGACAGGACGATCTTCCGCGCCACGTGGTCGCCGCGGTCCTGCTCCTCGACCACCCTGGCGTCGAACGGCGCCGAATCGTCCGGCTGGATCAGCAGGTCCCACAGCTTCGCCCGCGCGGTCGCCCGCCAGTGCGAAAAGTCGCCGCCCGCCGGATCCCAGGCCAGGGCGAAATGCAGCTGGTCCTTCAGCTTCTGGTAGAAGACCGGGAGGTTGTTCTCAGTCACCCCCTTGGTCTCGCGATCCGCCTCGGCCGCCATCGCGATGCCGCCCGCGATCAGGAGCGCCGCGGCCAAGGCCGCCCGCGCCGGAATCCGGAGTCCAACCACGCGCCCCCCTCCAGGATCGTTATCCTGCGAGCTCTATCACATCCCGGCGCCGGACGCGCCCTGCCGCATCCCCGGCAGCGCCGCCGCGATCGGCTCCAGCATCGCCCGGCCGAGGCGCGCGCTGCGCTGCGGCGACCAGCCGAAGCGCGCATCCGGCGCATCGACCTGGTCCTTGAACGGCATCTCCAGCAGCACGGTCAGGCAGCCGAAGCGCTCGGCGATCCAGTTCCAGGCCATGCGCAGATCGGCCTCGGCCGGCGGCCCGCCCGGATAGGGGTGGCGGCGGACATAATCCGGGCTCGCCGCCTCCAGCCCGCGCATGAAGTCGACGAAGCGCCGGCGCAGCGCCGGGCTGCGCGACGGGATCTCCAGCGGCCCGCCGAGGAAATTATAGGGCAGTTCCTCGTCGCCGTGGATGTCGAGGCAGAAATCGACGCCCTCGGCCTCCATCGCACCGCGGATCGCCGCCACCTCCGGCGCATTCGCCGCCGCCGGATCGTTCCAGGCGCGGTTCAGGTTCATCCCCAGCGCGTTGGTGCGGGTGTGGCCGCGGGCGCAGCCATCCGGGTTGGCGGTCGGCACGATGTGGATCACCGCCGCCTCGCGCAGGTCGGCGGCCAGCGGATCGGCCGCGTCGAGCAGCCGGCCCATCAGCCCCTCCAGTAACCAGCCGCCCATGGTCTCGGACGGGTGCTGCCGCGCCATGATCCACAGCCGCGGTTTGCCCGGGCCGGACCGGCCGATCGTCAGCCGGTCGATCGGGTGCCCGTCCGGCGTCCGGCCCAGCACGTCATGCGCCACCTGCGGCGCCTGCCGGGCGCGGTCGACCAGCGCCCGGTGCCGCGCCAGCGGCCAGGGCGCGAAATAGGCGTAGTCGACAGCGTCGTGCCGCGGCCGGTCGACGATCGAGAACACGCCGTCGCGGTAATCCGCCCCGACCCGGAGCCACTCCATACCGTCATGCGAGGCGACAGGGCGATAGCCGGTCCAGCAATCCGGGATCTCGTCGCGGCCGGCCAGCCGGGCCAG
Source organism: Inquilinus sp. YAF38 (assembly GCF_052113205.1). Lineage (NCBI taxonomy): Bacteria > Pseudomonadati > Pseudomonadota > Alphaproteobacteria > Rhodospirillales > Rhodospirillaceae > Inquilinus > Inquilinus sp. YAF38. The sequence goes on from NZ_JBFRCU010000036.1 coordinate 3,764, forward strand.
CTGGCCCGAATTCTCGAAGATCATGCGGCAGTTGCGGCCCTTCGCGCCATGCAGCCGGAAGTGGAACCACTGCAGGTCCGGCGCCCGGCCGTCCGGCCGCAGCGCCAGCCGGATCGCGCCGGGATCGCGGCATTCCAGCACCCGGACGCTGCCGCCCTCGAAATCGCTGGTGATGTGAAGGTCGGGCATCGAGGTCTCGGCGGCCGGGGAGACCTCGACCCTGGCGGTGCCGCCCCGCGCTGGCAACGCCAAAAGCGGAGGATGGAATTAGCGATCGAAGATTGCAAAATCCGGCGAGCAACAAGGATTGAGTGGATTTTCCGGAAATCCACGTCATCCTGGCGACCGCTGTCCCGACGGAGTCCGATGGTCCGATGCGCACCCCTCTCCTCACCCTGGCCCTGACGGCCGCCCTGGCCGCGCCCTGGGCGGCCGCGGCCAAGACGCCGGCCAACACCGTCGTCATCGCCCAGCCGATCGACGACATCGTCTCGCTCGACCCGGCCGAGGAGTTCGAGCTGACCTCCGAACAGGAGAACGCCAACACTTATGACCGGCTGCTGGCCTACGACCTGCAGGACGTGTCCAAGATCAAGGGCGTGCTGGCGGAGAGCTGGTCGGTCGGCGCCGATGGCAGGACCTTCACCTTCAAGATTCGCCAGGACCTGAAATTCGCCTCCGGCAACCCGATCACGGCGGCGGACGCGGCCTGGTCGCTGCAGCGCGTGGCGATCCTGAACAAGACCCCGGCCTTCATCATCACCCAGCTCGGCTTCACCGCCGACAATGCGCGCGACCGGATTCGCGCCACCGACCCTGCGACCCTGGTGATCGAGACCGGCGAGGCCTATTCGCCCAGCTTCGTCTACTATCTGCTGACCGCCACAGTCGCCTCGGTGGTCGATAGCAAGCTGGCGCAGGAGCACGAGACGGACGGCGATCTCGGCAATGGCTGGGTGCGGCTGAACTCCGCCGGGTCCGGCCCCTATGTGCTGAAGAGCTGGAAGCCGCGCGAGAGCCTGCTGCTGGAGGCCAACCCGAATTACTGGGGCGAGGCGCCGAAGACCCGGCGGATCTTCATCCGCCATGTCCAGGAGGCGGCGACCGCCCGTCTGCTCCTGGAAAACGGCGACGCCGACTACGCCCGCAGCCTTGGCAAGGACCAGGTCGAGGCGCTGGCGAAGAACCCGGACATCCGCATCCAGACGGCGCCCAAGGGCAACCTGCTGTATCTCGGCTTCAACCAGGCCCATCCGGCGCTGCAGCACCCGGAGGTGCGCGAGGCGCTGCGCTATCTGATCGACTATGAGGGCATCCGCGCCGCCCTGCTGGGCCAGGGCTACACGACGCACCAGACCTTCCTGCCGACCGGCTTCCTCGGCGCGGTCGACGACACGCCCTTCGCCTTCGATCTGGACAAGGCCAAGGCCCTGCTGAAGCAGGCCGGGCTGCCGGACGGGTTCGAGGTGACGATCGACGTACCGAGCCAGCCGCCCTATCCCGACATCGCCCAGGCGATCCAGGCCAGCTGGGCGCGGGCCGGGATCAAGCTGACGCTGAACCAGCAGGACCTAAAGCAGATCTACACCCGCTACCGCGCCCGCCAGCAGGACATCTTCCTGTATTTCTGGGGCCCGGACTACCAGGACCCGCACACCAACGCCCAGGCTTTCGCCGAGAATGCGGACAACAGCCCGAACACCCGGACCAAGACCATCGCCTGGCGCAACAACTGGGACATCCCGGAGCTGAGCGCCCGGGTCGAGGCGGCGGTCCGCGAGACCGACACGGCCAAGCGCGCCGCGCTGTACCAGGCGCTGCAGCGCGACATCCTGCACAGCTCGTCCTACGCCATCCTGTACCAGACGACGGAGGTGGTGGCGCACCGCGCCGAGGTCGACGGCCTGGTGCTGGGCCCCAGCATCGACACCGACTTCTGGGCCGGCATCGTCAAGAAGTAGCGCACGGGCGGGAAGCCACTCCCCGCCTATTTCATCCCGGCGGCGATGAAGTCGCCGGTCTTGGCGATCAGCGCGTCGACCATCTCGGTGCCCTCGAAGGCGTTGAAGGCATGGTCCATCGGCTGCACCCACAGCTCCTCCGGCCCGTCATGGTAGTCGAGCAGGACCTGCCCGGCCTCCGGCTGCGGGAACACCACCGTGTCCTTGGTGCCGACCGCCACCAGCAGCGGGCCCTTGTAGCGGGCGATCTCCGCCACCGGGTCGACGGCATAGAGGCTGTCGAAGAAGGCCTGTTTCAGCGGCACCTCGGCGCCCCAGGGCAGCCTGGCCGTGATCGGCTTGTCGCCGCCCGCCAGCCCCTGGCGCATGACCTCCGGCCCGACCAGCAGCGCCACCGACGCCGCCAGATTGGTGCCGCGTGCCCAGAGCGAGACCGAGGTCAGCCTGTGCGAGGTGCGGCCGGCGACGATGGCGCCGACCGTGCCGCCCATGCTCCAGCCCACCAGCGCCATGCGATCGCGGTCGACATCCCCCTCCGCGGCGAGGAAATCGAGCGCCGCCAGCGCGTCCTTCACCTGGCTGTCCAGGGTCATATCGGCGAAGGCACCCTCGCTGTCGCCGTTGCCGCGAAAGTCGATGCGGAGGCTGGCGAAGCCCCGCTCCGCCCAGATCCGCGCGGCGCGATGGAAGACCCCCTCTTTCACGGCGGGGATCTCCATCTCGTTGCGGGTGCCGGTGAAGCCGTGCAGCAGCAGCACGACGGGCGGCGAGGCGACGTCGTCCGGCAGGGCGAGCGTGCCGACCACCTTCTGGCCGTCCACGATGAAGCCGACCGTCTTCTCGGCGGCCCGGCCGACGGGCGGGCCGGCAACGAAGGCGCACAGGGTCATCAGCAGCACCGCCAGCTTCGAGGTCGACATCGGCGGCCTCCCTTATTTCGGTGTCGGCCGCATCACCCCGTCGGGGCCGCGGCGCAGCGGCGCGGTCTGCTTCGGCAGCGGCGCGCCGGGCGCCTCGGCGATGGTCACGCCGTGCGGCCAGTCGGCCGGGGCGATGGCGATGTAGCGGGCATAGCCGCCGGTGCCGCCCAGCGGCTTGGCGAAGCCGATGCTGATCAGCGCTCCGGCCTCCGGCACTTGGTCGAGATTGGTCACACCTTCCGCTTGCGTAAAGTGATTGTGCATCAGCCAGGCCTCGCCCTCCAGGTCCGGCGTGGCGTCGGTGTCCAGCGGCTCATGGCCGTGGAACAGGATGCGGCGCTGCAGGTGCAGGAACTTCAGCGCATCCAGCGACACGCCGGGGAACGGCTTGTCGTTGAAATGGGCGACGTCGTCCCACTTCTTCGACCAGTCGGTGCGGACCATGACGACGCTGCCCTCGGGCACGGTGCCGTGCTTCGCCTCCCAGGCGGTGACGTCGTCCACAGTCATCGCATAGCTCGGGTCCTTCGCCACCTTCTCATGGATGTCGATCACCACCAGCGGCCGCACCGCGAAGGTCGGCGGCAGGTCGCTGATGGTGGCGCCATATTCGTCCCAATGCGCCGGCGGGTCCAGCTGGGTGCCGTACTGATCGGTCGGCAGGGCGTAAGCGGTGGCGACGAAGCCGTGCTTGGCATAGGTGAACTCGTCGCCCTTCTTGGCGTAGTCCGGCAGCTCGTTGCCTGCCGTCGCGGGCTTGAACTCGGCATTGCCGAAGCCCGGCCAGACCGGCTGGACCGGGGCGAAGGCATGGGTCAGATCGATGTACTTCGCGCTCTTCAGCGCCGAATCATAGACGCTCCACAACCCCTCTGCCGCCTGCGCCGCCGGCGTGGCGGCCAGTGCCAGGGACAGGACGGCCGTCGCGGCCGGAATGCGCAGCATGGAAGCCCCCTTCGTTGGTTGCACCGGCGAGCATCGCCCGACCCCGGGCCGGGCTCCAAGCAGTAAGATCATGCGCCGGCTTGACGCCCCGCCCCGGCCGGCTTATCCCTGGGCTGCCCCTAACGGCTCGGAAAGGAGGGTATGACGATGGCTGCGATTGTCCGCGCGTTTCGCGCCCCCCTTTGCTGTGCCGCCGTTCGGACCTCCTGACACCAGGATTCCATCGGCCGGCGCCTGACAGGCTTTCCGACCGAGGATTTCCGAATTGATCGAACGCTATGGCTGGAGCCAGGGGCTCCAGGATGATTTCAGCCCTCATGCAGCCCAAGGCCTGAGCCCGGCGCGCGTCACCGTGCAGCGGCGCGGCGCCTACACCCTCATCACGCCGCAGGGCGAGATGACCAGCCACCTGTCCGGACGCTTCGCCCATGAGGCGCAGGAAGGCGAGTATCCCGTGACCGGCGACTGGGTCGCTGTGTCCGTGCCCCCGGACAAAGCCAGCGCCACCATCCACGCCGTGCTGCCGCGGCGCAACGCCTTCACCCGCAAGGCGGCCGGGCCCGGCCGGCCGGTTGCCCAGGTGGTGGCCGCCAATATCGAGGTCGCCTTCCTCGTCACCTCGCTGAACGCCGAGCGCAACGCCCGGCGGATCGAGCGCTACCTCGCCACGGCATTGGAGAGCGGGGCCGCGCCGGTGGTGGTGCTGACCAAGGCCGATCTGTGCGACGACCGCGCGCCAGCGCTTGCCGAAATCGAACCGCTGACCCGGGGCGTGCCGGTCCATGTCGTTTCCGCCGTCAGCGGCGAGGGCATCGAGGGCTTGCGCGGCTGCTTCGCCCCCGGCCAGACGGCGGTGCTGCTGGGCAGTTCCGGCGTCGGCAAGTCCAGCCTAGTCAACGCCCTGGCCGGGATGGAGAGGATGGCGACCGGCGGAATCCGCGAGGATGACGCCCGCGGCCGTCACACCACCACCCATCGCGAGCTGGTGCTGCTGCCGGATGGGCGTCTGGTGCTGGACACGCCGGGCATGCGCGAGCTGGGGCTGTGGGATGCCGAGGCCGGTGTCGCCACGGCCTTCGACGACATCGAGGCGCTGGCGGCGACATGCCGCTTCGGCGACTGCCGGCATGAGGCGGAACCCGGCTGCGCCGTGCGCGCGGCGCTGGAGGATGGCCGCCTGGATGGGGACCGCTGGCGCAACTGGGGCAAGCTGCAGCGCGAGCTGGCGCATCTCGGCCGCCGGGAAGACCCGGTCGCCCGGGCCGCGGCGCGCAAGGTCTGGATCCAGCGCAACAAGCAGGGCCGCGCCGGCAAGAAGCGGGGTGACTTGGAGTGAGGCCTCAGGCCGGGTTCGAGATCTCGATCAGGTTGGCGTCGGGATCGCGGAGATAGACCGAGCGGATCGGCCCGGTCGCCCCGGTGCGGGGCACCGGGCCCTCCTCAATGGCGATGCCGAGACGCTGGAGATGGGCCATCACCTCCTCCAGCGGCGTCGCGGCGATGAAGCAGAGATCGGCCGATCCCGGAATCGGCCGCAGCGCCTTCGGCTCGAACTCGCGCCCGGCTTGGTGCAGGTTGATCTTCTGGTCGCCGAAGCGCAGGGCCTTGCGGCCCTGGCCGAAGGTCTCGACCTGCATGCCCAGGGCGCGGGCGTAGAAGTCGCAGGTCGCCTCGATGCTGGCCACGGTCAGCACCAGGTGGTCGAGATGGTCGATGCGGATCATGCCGTCCTCTCCTCGGTTGCCGGGATGATAGGACGGCGTGCCGGTCAGTCCCAGCGCCCCTCCCGGCGGAAGCGGTCGCCACCCACTTCAAGGGTGCCGTCGGCGACGGTGCCCACGGCGGTGAAGCCGGAATCGTCGGCGAAGAAGATCTGGCCAGGGCCGCGGATCTCCCAGCGGCCGGTATAGGCGCTGCGCTTGGCGCCGCGCGCCTCGTCATAGCGGCCGCCGGCCAGCAGCTCGAGCCGGATATGGCCGTTCTCGGTCACCCACATGCCGACGAGATCGGTTTCGGAGAGGTCGGTGCGTGTCATGTCGATGGCCTGTGTCGGGATGGTCTGGGACTGGGCTGCGGCGGCCGAGGCGGAGAGAACCGCCAGGGCTGCCAGGGCGATGCGGGAGGGAACCATCGTTGCCTCCGCTCAATAGGCCTGGGCGGTCGGGCGCACGACCAGCTCGTTGACGTCGACCTCAGGCGGCTGGGCGACGGCATAGGCGATCGCGCTGGCGATGGCCTCGGCCGGGAGCAGGTCGCGGCGGTAATCCTCGATCGCGGCGCGCCGCAGCTCGGGGTCGGAGATGCCATTGGCCAGCTCCGATTCCGTCGCGCCAGGCGCCACCACCGTGACCCGGATGCCGCCGCCGACCTCCTGCCGCAGCCCCTCGGAGAAGGCGCGCACGGCATATTTGGTGGCCGAATAGACCGCGGCGGTCGGCACGATGCGCCGGTCGGCCACCGAGGTGACGTTGATCACGTGGCCGGAGCCCTGGGCCTGGAACACCGGCAGGGCCGCGGCGACGCCGTACAGCACGCCCTTGAGGTTGACGTCGACCATCCGGTCCCATTCCTCGACCTTGAGGTCCGCGACCGGGGACAGCGGCATCACCCCGGCGTTGTTGACGATCACGTCGAGCCGGCAGAACTGTTTCACCGCGGCCTGGACGAAGGCTTCAACATCCTCGCGGCGGGTGACGTCCAGGCGCTGCAGCGCCACCCGGCCACCACCGCGGCGGATCTCGTCGGCCACGACCTCGAGCCGGTGCAGGCGGCGGGCGCCCAGCATCACGGCGGCGCCGGCCTTGGCGAAATGGCGCGCCACGGCTTCGCCGATGCCGCTCGACGTGCCGGTGATCGCGATGACTTTGCCTTCCATGGGGATCTCCATCAGTTGCGGCGTCCTTCGCCGTTGCCGGAGACCCTATGGCTTGACCCGCCACGACACGAGCGCATAGTCGACATCATTTCGATGACTGGGAGTCGTTCTCATGGCCTTCGACGGCCGCCTGCTGAGCGGCATCAGCGCCCTGGCCGCGGTGGTCGAGGCCGGCAGCTTCGTCCGGGCGGCGGACAGCCTGGGCCTGACCCAGTCCGGCGTCAGCCGTGCCGTCGCCCGGCTGGAGGCGCGGCTGGGCGTGCGCCTGTTCGACCGCACGCCGCGGGCGATCACCCTGACCGAGGAGGGCCGCCGCTTCTATGACGGGGTGATGCCGCACCTGACCGGCATCGAGGACCGGACGGCCGAGGCGTCGGGCGGCGCCACCGCGGTCCGGGGCCGGCTGCGGGTCAATGCCGATGCCGCCTTCGGCCACTCCGTCCTGGCCCCGCGCCTGGCCGGCTTCATGGCACGCCATCCGGAGATCGAGCTGGAGCTGGTGGTGCGCGACCGCATCGGCGACCTGGTGGCCGAGGGCTTCGACATCGCGCTCCGCTTCGGCGAGCCCGAACCCTCAGGCCTGAACAGCAAGCTGCTGCTGGAGACCCGGGTGCTGACCTGCGCCGCCCCCGACTACGTGGCTCGGCGCGGGCGTCCGCAGCATCCGGACGATCTGGTCCGGGACGGCCACGAATGCGTCCTGGTGAAGGAGGCCGCCACCGGCCGGCCCTACGAGTGGGAGTTCCGGCGCAAGGCCGAGGTGCTGTCGGTGCCGGTCAAAGGCCGGCTGACGGTGAACGATTCCGGCAGCCTGATCGGCGCCCTGCTGGGCGGCCAGGGCATCGGCCAGCCGCTGGAGTTCAGCGTGCGCGACCTGCTGGCGTCCGGCCGGCTGGTCCGGCTGCTGCCCGACTGGTCGGATGAGCGATTCCCGGTCTACGCCTATCACCGCTCGCGCGGCCTGCCCCCGGCCCGGGTGCGTGCCTTCCTCGACTTCGTTTTCGAGATCACGGTGTAGACAAGAGAAAGGGGCGCCGAAGCGCCCCTTCCCCTGTCGTCTGGCCGTCAGGCCGCCGCGGCGAGCGGCTGGGGCTCGATCACCAGCCCGTCCTCGCCCGTGGTGACCTTGACCGCGCTATCGTCGGCCACCCGGCCCTCCAGGATCGCCGTCGCCAGCGGGTTCTGCAACTCGCGCTGGATCACCCGCTTCAGCGGGCGCGCCCCGTAGATCGGGTCGTAGCCCTGGTCGGCCAGCCAGCCCTTGGCCTTGTCATCCAGCTCCAGCGTCACCTTGCGGTCGGCCAGCAGCTGGCGCAGACGGCCCAGTTGGATCTCGACGATGCCGGTCATGTTCGCCCGGGTCAGGCGGCGGAACACGATCATCTCGTCCAGCCGGTTCAGGAACTCCGGCCGGAAGTGCTGGCGCACCGCCATCAGCACCTTCTCGCGGCTGACGAAGTCGATCTCGCCCTCGCTGTCCCCCTGCTCGATCGAGGCGACGGCGAGATGCTCCGAGCCCAGATTCGAGGTCATGACGATCAACGTGTTGCGGAAATCGACCGTCCGCCCCTGCCCGTCGGTCAGGCGGCCGTCGTCCAGCACCTGCAGCAGCACGTTGAAGACGTCCGGATGGGCCTTCTCGACCTCGTCGAACAGGATCACCTGGTAGGGCCGGCGCCGCACCGCCTCGGTCAGCGCCCCGCCCTCGTCATAGCCGACATAGCCCGGAGGGGCGCCGATCAGCCGGCTGACCGCGTGCTTCTCCATGTATTCCGACATGTCGATGCGGACCATCGCCGTGTCGTCGTCGAACAGGTACTCGGCCAGCGCCTTGGTCAGCTCGGTCTTGCCGACGCCGGTCGGGCCCAGGAACAGGAAGCTGCCGATCGGCCGGTTCGGGTCCTGCAGCCCGGCGCGGGCGCGCCGCACCGCGTTGGCGACGGCGGTCAGCGCCTCATCCTGGCCGACCACGCGCGACTTCAGCTTCTCCTCCATGTGGAGGAGCTTCTCGCGCTCGCCCTCCAGCATCCGGTCGACCGGCACGCCGGTCCAGCGGCTGACCACCGCGGCGATATCGTCGGCCTGCACCTCCTCGCGCACCATGTGCGAGGCCTGGGCCGCCTCGGCCTCCTTGAGCTTCTTCTCGAGCTCCGGGATGACGCCGTAGGTCAGCTCGCCGGCGCGAGCCCAGTTGCCGCCGCGCTGCGCCTGCTCCAGCTCGCCGCGGGCTTGGTCCAGTTGCTCCTTGACCTTGGTCGCGGCGGACAGCTTCTCCTTCTCCGCGGTCCAGGCCGCGGTCAGGCTGGAAGACTGCTCCTCCAGCTCGGCCAATTCCTGCTCCAGCTTGGCGAGGCGGTCCTTCGAGGCCGCGTCGGTCTCCTTCTTCAGGGCCTCGCGCTCGATCTTCAGCTGCATGGTGCGCCGGTCCAGCGCCTCGATCTCCTCGGGCTTGCTGTCGACCTGCATGCGCAACCGCGCGCCGGCCTCGTCCACGAGGTCGATGGCCTTGTCCGGCAGGAACCGGTCGGTGATGTAGCGGTTCGACAGGGTCGCCGCCGCCACGATGGCGCCGTCGGTGATGCGCACGCCATGGTGCAGCTCGTACTTCTCCTTCAGTCCGCGCAGGATCGAGATGGTGTCCTCGACCGTCGGCTCGGAGACGAAGACCGGCTGGAACCGCCGGGCCAGCGCCGCGTCCTTCTCGACGTGCTTGCGGTACTCGTCGAGCGTGGTGGCGCCGACGCAGTGCAGCTCGCCGCGCGCCAGGGCCGGCTTCAGCATGTTCGAGGCGTCCATCGCGCCGTCCGCCTTGCCGGCGCCGACCAGCTGGTGCATCTCGTCGATGAACAGCACGATCTCGCCGGCCGCGGTCGTCACCTCCTGGAGCACGGCCTTCAGCCGCTCCTCGAACTCGCCGCGGAACTTGGCGCCGGCGACCAGCGACCCGAGATCGAGCGCCAGCAGGCGCTTGTTCTTCAGGCTCTCCGGCACGTCGCCATTGACGATGCGCAGGGCCAGCCCCTCCACGATCGCGGTCTTGCCGACGCCGGGCTCGCCGATCAGCACCGGGTTGTTCTTGGTGCGGCGCGACAGCACCTGGATGGTGCGGCGGATCTCCTCGTCGCGACCGATCACCGGGTCGAGCTTGCCCGACCGCGCGGCCTCGGTCAGGTCGCGCGCGTATTTCTTCAGGGCCTCGTACTGGCCCTCGGCGCCGGGGCTGTCGGCGGTGCGGCCCTTGCGCATGGCGTCGACGGCGCGGTTCAGCGTCTGCGGCGTGATCCCGCCCTGGGCCAGGGCGCGGCCGGCCTCGGTCTCCTTGGCGATGGCGAGCGCCAGCAGCAGCCGCTCGGCCGCGACATACTGGTCGCCGGCCTTCTTCGCCTGCTCCTGCGCCTGGTCCAGCACCCGCGCCAGCTCGCGGCTCATATAGACTTGGCCGCCGCCGCCCTCGACCTTGGGCTGCTTGGCCAGCGCCTGCTCCACCGCCTGCAAAGCGGCCTCGGGCCGGCCGCCGGCGCTGCGGATCAGGTTGGCCGCCAGGCCCTCCTCGTCGTCCAGCAGCACCTTCAGCAGGTGCTCGGGCAAAAGCTGCTGGTGGCCGCGGGTCAGCGCCGCGGTCTGAGCGGCCTGGAGGAATCCCTGGCTGCGCTCGGTGAACTTCTGAAGATCCATACGTCTAGTCTCCGCTATCCGGCGCGGTCGTCTTGCTCGAAGCCCGACCCCGCCTTGATCCACATTCGTGCGATCCGGGAGGATGCAGGACTGATGTAGGGGTGTGGCCGGGCTGCAACAAGGGCCATCGGGAACATCCGGAAGAGTCGTGCCGCGAGCGCGCCGATGGGGGCCGGTCCCAATCGCGCATAGCGGCGATCCTCGGCGCGCTGATTGTTTCCACCGGCCAGAACGCGCTAGGGTTTTTTCCCGGAACCCGAGACCCGCCATGACCGCCGTCCGCCTCGCCGAACTGTACCGCTACCCCGTCAAGGGCATGTCCGGTCAGAAGCTCGCCACCACCGATCTCGCCGCCGGCGAGACGCTGCCGCATGACCGGCGCTTCGCCATCGTCCATGGCGCCAGCCAATGCGACCCGACGGCGCCGAGCTGGCAGCCGAAGCGGCAGTTCCTGCAACGGATGACCGACGAGCGGCTGGCGCTGCTGGGCATCGACTATGACGACGCCACCGAGGCGCTGACGCTGAAGCGGGACGGCAAGCAGGTGGCGCGTGGCCTGCTGTCGATGCCGATCGGGCAGGAGTTGATCAACCAGTTCCTGAACGCCTTCATGAAGGATCCGCGCGGCGCGCTGAAGATCGTCTCCGCCCCCGGCCTCGCCTTCACCGACAAGCCGGAGAAGCTGGTCTCGCTGATCAACCTGGCATCGGCGAAGGACATCGAGCGGGTGACGCGCGCCCCGGTCGACCCGCGGCGCTTCCGCGGCAACCTTATCCTCGAGGGCCTGCCGGCCTGGGCGGAGTTCGACTGGATCGATCGCGAGCTGGCGATCGGGCCGGTGCGGCTCAAGGTCGTCTCCCGTATCACCCGCTGCGCCGCGGTCAACGTCAACCCGGCGACCGGCGAGCGCGACCTGAACATCCCGAAGGCCCTGATCGCCGGCTTCGGCCACGCCGATTGCGGCATCTATGCCGAGGTGCTGGCCGGCGGCCGGATCGCCGAAGGGGACACGCTGACGGTCGTGTGACCGGGCCTGCCCGAAGGCGAACCCGGTCCCCGTCGTCGTTACGGCCGAACCGGCCCGGTACCCGCGCCGGTGCTCTCGATCGCGGCGGCGATCTCGCCGACATCCTCAGCCGTAAGCTCCAGCGTCGCGGCGTCGAGCCAGCCGTCGACCTGCTCCGGGCCGCGGGCGCCGACGATGGCGGCGGTGACCGCCGGCCAGGCCAGCGTCCAGGCCACCGCCACGGCGGCGACCGAGGTGCCGTGGCGCGCCGCCACCGGCTTCAGCGCCGCGGCCAGCGCCAGGTTGCGGGCCAGGCCGTCGCCGCTGAAATGCGGCGAGCGCGAGCGCCAGTCGTCCTTCGACAGCGCCGCCGCCCGCTCCGCCGTGAAGGCGCCGCTCAGGAGCCCGGACTGCATCGGGCTGTAGACGATGACGCCGGTCTGGTGCTTCGCACACCAGGGCAGCTCCGACGCCCCGATGTCGCGCCGGATGGCCGAGAAGGGCGGCTGCAGCGTGTCGACATGGCCCACCGCTTCGGCCCGCGCCAGCAGCTCGACATTGTGGTTCGACAGGCCAACGGCGCGCACCTTCCCTTCGCGCTTCAGGTCGAGAAAGGTCTGCCAGAGGGTCTCGATCGAGGTGCCGTCCTCGGCCGGCCAATGCAGCTGGTACAGGTCGATCCGCTCGACCCCGAGCCGCTGCAGCGAGGCCTCGACCTCGCGCCGCAGGCTGGCCGGGGCGCCGACGCGCTTGGGCACGGCGGTGCGGTTCGCCTCGTCCCAGATCAGCCCGCCCTTGGTGAAGACGTAGGGCCGCTTGTCGGCCGGGATCTCGCGCAGGGCGCGGCCGACGATCTCCTCGGAATGGCCGAGGCCGTAGACCGCCGCGGTGTCGATCCAGTTGATGCCAACCTCGGCGGCGTGGCGGATCGCCGCCACCGAGGCGTCGTCATCCTGCTCACCCCAGGCCGCGGCCCAGCCGGCGCCGCCGATCGCCCAGGCGCCGAAGCCGACCCGGGTGATCGCCATGTCGGTGGTGCCGAAGCGTCGTGTCGGCAGATGCGTGTGGCCTTCGCTCATGATCGTCTCCCGATTACGTCAGACATGGAGAATGACGGCATCACATTCAGCGTTCCAATTGAATGTTCAGATCGCATTCAGCATGATCGCAGCACAATCGGCGGAACCGGGCAGGATCATGGATCTGAGGCAGCTGGAGCATTTCCTGGCGGTGGCGGAGGAGCAGCACTTCACCCGCGCCGCCCGGCGGGTGAACATCGTCCAGTCCGGCCTGTCGGCTTCGATCCGGGCGCTGGAGGAGGAACTGGGCGCGCCGCTGTTCATCCGCAGCACCAGGCGGGTCGACCTGACCGCCGCCGGCCGGGTGCTGGCCGAGGAGGCGCGGCGGGTGCTGGTGGCGGCGCAGGGCGCCCGCGACGCCGTCGCCGCGGTGCAGGGCCTGGCGCGCGGCCGGCTGGCGATTGGCACCACTCACAGCCTGGCGCCGTTCGTCGATCTGCCGGCGCTGCTGGCCCGGTTTCACGCGGCCCATCCCGGGGTCGAGATCCGGCTGTGCCAGGGCGGGTCGGACCGGCTGTTCGAGAAGCTGCGCGACAGCCGGGTGGACCTGGCCTTCGTGCCGATGCAGCCGGCGCCGCCTCCGGACGTCCGGGCCACCATGCTGGCCTGCGAGGAGTTGGTGGCCGCCTGCCGCCACGACCATCCGCTGGCGGGCCGCAAGAACGTGGCCCTGAGCCGGCTGGGCCGCGAGACCTTCGTCGATTTCCAGACCGACTGGGGCACGCGGCAGCTGGTCGACCAAGCCTTCTCGCGCATCCGGGTGGAGCGCCGCACCGGCTTCGAGGTCAACGACCTGCCGACCGCGCTCGACCTCGTCGCCCTCGGCCTCGGCATCGCTTTGGTGCCGGAGGCGCTGATCGCCGCGCATCCGGCCGACCCGCACCGCCCGCCGCTGGCGGTGGCGACGCTGGCCCCGCCCGAGATCTGCTGGGAACTCGGCGTCGCCCAGGCCAAGCGCGGTGCCGGCGACGGCCCGGTCAACCCCGCGGCACGGGCTTTCCTGGCGCTGCTGATGGAGTCGCGCCGCGTCGCCGCGGCGGCGTAAGCGTCGTCAGGCCACCTGCACCGGCGCGCCGGACCATTCGGTGACGACGTCGGACAGCGCCGGGCGCGGCCGGTCCTCCATCGGCTCGGTCGGGGTGCCGAGATAGATAAAGCCGATGATCTTGTCGGTCGCCGGGTTGTGGCCCAGCAGTTCGACGATCTGCGGGTGGTAGGCCGGCCAGCCGGTGATCCAGCTTGCGCAATAGCCCTGGGCGTGCGCCGCCACCAGGATGTTCTGGCACAGCGCGCCGCCGGACAGGATCTGCTCCAACTCCGGGATCTTGCCGGGCTGCGGCTGGTGGGTGATCACCAGCAGCAGCGGCGCCAGGGCCGGCTTCTGCCGCATCGCCTCGACCAGCGCCTCGGTGGCGTCCGGGGTCTCGCGGGCGAAGATCCCGGCCATCGCCTCGCCCAGCCGGCGCTGCCCGTCCTTGCGCAGCACCTGGATGCGCCAGGGCGCCAGCTTGCCGTGGTCCGGCACCCGCGTGCCAGCGCGCAGGATCCGCTCCAGCGCCGCCGCATCCGGCCCGGGCTCGACCATGTTGCGGGCGGGCACCGAGCGGCGCTTCAGCAGAAGATCCAAGGCATCCATGCTTCGTCTCCGATGATCCGCCGTGCAGGACGGCGCTATCTAAGAATCACTCTCAACAACACAGATAGGACGGACCGGGTCAGAAATCCAGGTCGCGGTAATGCGCCGGCGCCGGAATGCCGGGAACGTGGTCCTCCAGCAACGGCCGGAAGCTGGGGCGGGACTTTATGCGCGAATACCATTGCCGCGCCTCCGGATGGGCGTCCCAGGGCACGTCGCCAAGATAGTCGACCACCGAGAGATGGGCGGCGGCGGCGATATCGGCCAGGCTGAACTCGTCGCCGGCCAGCCAGCGCCGGGTCTCGGCGAGGTAGGAGATGTAATCGAGGTGATAGTGCACGTTGTGCCGGCCGGCGCGGATCGCGTCGGAGCTGGGCTGGCCGCTGCGCGTCACCCGCTTCATGAACTTCTCGCCGACCAGGTTCTCGGTCACCTCACGGCCGAACTTCTGGTCGAACCACACCAGCAGGCGCCGGGTCTCGGCCCGGGCCAGCGTGGTGTCGCCCAACAGCGGCACCTCGGGATGCATCTCCTCCATATACTCGACGATGACCCAGACATCGGTCAGCGTCGTGCCGTCCGGCTCGATCAGCAACGGCACCTCGCCCGTCGGGTTGAGGGCAAGGAACTCCTCGCGGCGCTCCCAGACCCGCTCGACCTTGGTGTCGCAATGCAGGTCCTTCTCGGCCAGCAGCAGCCGGACGATGCGGGATTGGGCGGAGAGCCAGATGTGATAGAGGGTTCGCATGGCGGGCGAACTCTAACCGATGCCGCCATGGTTCGGTAAGAGTCGCGTTGCGCTGCAGCGGCACATGCCACCCCCGCGCCGCGGCCGGGAACCAACCGGTGAAGCCTTGCCTTTGGTCTGGCTGCGACGGCGAGTCACGCCGCGACCGGCAGGCGGAAGGCGGCGGCGAGGCCGCGCAGGGCGCCGGCGAGCCGAGGGTCCGACAGGCGCGAATGCAGCATCACCTCGCTTGGCGCCAGGGCCGGCAGACCGAGCCGCGGCCCGACATCGGCGGTGCCGGGCGGCGCGGTCCGGCGGGCCAGAGGCGAGACGCCGAGTCCCGCCACGGTCGCCGCCGCCACCGCGGCGCTGCCGCCGCCGATGAAGGCCTCGACCCAGGCGATGCCGGCGGAGTCGAGCGCGCGCAGCGCCACGGTCCGCATGCCGCAGCGGGCCGCCTGCGTGACCAGCGGCAGCGGGTCGCCCGGGCGATGGTGCCAGCCGGTGGCGGCGAACCAGCCGAACTCGTCGCGGAACAGCGCCTCACCGTCGCGGCGGCCGGCGTCGCGGCGGACGATCACCGCGTCGAGCGCGCCGGTGTCGTAGTCGGCGAGCAGGTCCTGCGACAGGCCCAGCCGGACCTCCAGCGCCAGGCCGGGCCCCTGCCCCGCCACCCGGGCCAGCAGCCCCGGCAGCTCCGGCCCCGCGACATGATCGCTGATGCCCAGCACCAGCCGCTGCGGCCCGGCCGAGACCGCGGCGATCGCGTCGTCCTGCGCCTCCAGGAGCCGCCGGGCGCGCGGCAGGAAGGCCTCGCCCTGCGGCGTCAGCCGCACCAGCCGCGGCGTGCGCTCGAACAGCCGGGCGCCGAGCCGGTCCTCCAGCCGCTTCAGCCGCAGGCTGATGCCGGACTGGGTGGCGCCGAGCGCGTCGGCCGCCCGGGTGAAGCTGCCGTGATCGGCCACCAGGACAAAGGCGTGGATCGCATCGAGGTCGAGGGCGCGCATCGCATCATCATTTCAAATTGAAATCATTGATAGTGATATCGAGTTCATTCCGAAATGATCAAGGGCGAGCTACATAGAGGTTACCGCGGCTCCTGCCGCCCGACCTCGGAGGATCCCATGCCCCTCGTCCGCATCTCGCTGCGCAAGGGCAAGTCTGCCGCGCATATCGCCGCCATTCGCGACGGCGTCTATCTGGCCATGCGCGAGACCTTCAACGTGCCGGAGAACGACCGCTTCGTGCTGGTGCACGAGCATGACGAGACCGGCTTCGACTACGACCCATCCTATCTCGGCATCGAGCGGACGAACGACCTGGTGTTCGTCCAGATCACCGTCAGCAACACCCGGACGATTGAGCAGAAGCAGGCACTGTACCGCCGCATCGCCGACCGGCTGGCCGAGAGCCCCGGCCTGCGCCGCGAGGACGTGTTCATCAACCTGATCGAGGTGGCGAAGGAGAACTGGTCCTTCGGCAACGGCATCGCGCAATACGTCTGAGCTTCGCCATAATCCCACGCCTGTCCCGGTAATACTATCGCCGGCAGGGGACGATGCGGGGGATCATGGCCAGGAGGGGATCGACTCGGCGGCGCGTGCTGGCGACCGGCGCCGTGGTGTTGGGCTCGGCGGCGCTGGGGGGTATCGGCGGGGCTTGGCTGCAGCGGTTGTCCGATGAGTCCAGGCTGCCGCCCCTTGCCCCGCCCCGGACCCTGCTGGACGATGCCAGCGGCCTGAACCCGACGCCGGTGCGCGGCGTCGCATTCGCCGAGGCAGCCCCTGACGCGGCGGCGGCGCGGCTCGCGCCGCTGCTGCAGCGGATCGCGGCCGGAGCGGAACCGGCCCTGGCCGTGTCCGGCGCCCGCCACTCGATGGGCGGGCAGAGCCTGCTGCGCGACGGCTGGGTGCTGGACGCCCTGCCGCTGAACGAGCTGGCGATCGACGCCGAGGCGCGCACGATGCGGGTGGGCGGCGGAGCGCTGTGGCGCGACATCGTGCCGGCGCTGAACGCCACCGGCTTCTCCCCCGCCGTGATGCAGTCGAACAACGACTTCAGCATCGGTGGCACGCTGAGCGTCAACGCCCATGGCTGGCACGCCAACAGCCCGCCGGCCGCGAGCACGGTGCGGCGGCTGCGGCTGCTGACCGCCGATGGCATGGTCATGGACTGCGGCCCTGGGGACGAACTGTTCGGCCTGGCGCTGGGCGGCTACGGGCTGTTCGGGGTGATCCTGGAGGCCGAGATCGTCATCCTGCCCAACGCGATGTATGTGCCGGACTTCGCCGCGATGCCGACCAATGACTACGCCGCGGCCTTCGCCGAGCGGGTGGCGGCGCCGGGATCGCCGGTCGAGATGGCCTATGGCCGGCTGTCGGTCGATCCGGGCAGCCTGTTCGAGGAGGCGGTGCTGGGCTGGTACGTGCCGGTGCCGGAGACCCGCGGCGCCGTGCTGCCCCTGCCTGCTTTGGACCATGGCGGGCTGCAGCGGCTGGTGTTCCGCAACGCCGCCGGCAGCGACACCGGCAAGGCGCTGCGCTGGTGGCTGGAACGCGAGGCCGGGCCGTGGCTGGCGGAGCGGACCAGCCGCAACAGCCTGCTCAATGAGCCGGCTTCGGTGTTCGCCAACCGCGAGCCCGGGTCGACCGACATCCTGCACGAGTACTTCGTGCCCCGGGCCCGGCTGTGGGACTTCGCCCAGGCGGCCCGCGCGGTGATCCGGCGCGACCAGGGCAACCTGCTGAACGTCACGGTGCGCGACGTCCGCCGCGACGACCGTAGCGCCCTGGCCTATGCCCGCGAGGACGTGTTCGGCCTGGTCATGCTGTTCGTCCAGGAAAGGTCCGTCGCCGGCGAGGAGCGGATGCAGCGCATGACCCGCGGCCTGATCGACGCCGCGATCGACGCCGGCGGCACCTACTACCTGCCCTACCGGCTGCACGCGACCGCGGAGCAGCTGCGCCGCGCCTACCCCGCCTGGGACGAGGTGATCGCGGCGCAGCGCCGGCACGACCCGAACGGTGTGTTCCGCAACGGGCTGTACCAGCGCTACGCCGTGGCCTGACCCCTTACTCCGCCGGGATCCGCAGCGCCTCGTCGTCACCATGGATCGGGTGCTGCAGCCGCGACACCATCTCCTTCGGCACCACCTGCCAGAACTTCGACCGCTCGATCGGCCAGTCATGCAGGATCGAGGCGGCCCAGGCGCTCCCGGTCTCGCGCACATGCTCGGCGATCAGGGCGCGCAGCTGGTCGTCATAGTGCCGGGTCTCAATCCGCTGCCACAGCACGCTCTCCGGATTGGCGCGGCGGGCGAAGCTGCTGTCGTCGTCATAGACGAAGGCCATGCCCCCGGTCATGCCGGCAGCGAAGTTGTCGCCGACCGGGCCTAGGATCACGGCGGTGCCGCCGGTCATGTACTCGCAGCCATTCGAGCCGCAGCCCTCGACCACCACCGTGGCGCCGGAGTTGCGCACCGCGAAGCGCTCCCCCGCCTGGCCGGCGGCAAACAGCCGGCCCGCGGTGGCGCCGTACAGCACCGTGTTGCCGATGATGGTGTTCTCGTTGGTCTTCAGCACCGACGCCGCGAACGGCCGGACCACGATGGTGCCGCCGGACAAGCCCTTGCCGACATAGTCGTTGGCGTCGCCGAACACCTCGAGCTTCAGCCCCTGCACCGCCCAGGCGCCGAGCGACTGGCCGGCATTGCCGCGCAGCCGCACCGTCACATGGCCCGGCTGCAGCCCGGTCATGCCGAACTTGCGGGTGATCATCGACGACATCCGCGTGCCCACCGCGCGGTGGGTGTTGCGGATCGAGTAGGTCAGCTGGGTCTTCTCGCCGAGCTCGAACAGCGGCCGGGCGTCGGCGATCATCTGCGCATCCAGCGTGTCCGGCACCGGGTTGCGGCCCTCGAGCGTGCAGTACATCGCATGCTCGCCCGGGTCGGCCTTGGCCAGCAGCGGGTTGAGGTCGAGGTCGTCGAGATGGGCGGCGCCGCGGCTGACTTGGCGCAGCAGCTCCGTCCGGCCGACGATCTCGTTGATCGAGCGGTAGCCGAGCTGGGCCAGGATCTCGCGCACCTCCTCGGCGATGAAGCTGAACAGGTTGACCACCTTCTCCGGCGTGCCGGAGAACTTGGCCCGCAGTTCCGGGTCCTGGGTGCAGACGCCGACCGGGCAGGTGTTGGAGTGGCACTGCCGGACCATGATGCAGCCCATGGCGATCAGGCTGGCGGTGCCGATGCCGAACTCCTCGGCGCCGAGGATGGCGGCGATCACCACGTCGCGCCCGGTCTTGATGCCGCCGTCGGTGCGCAGCCGGATGCGGTGGCGCAGCCGATTCAGGGTCAGCACCTGGTGCACCTCGGACAGGCCCATCTCCCACGGCACGCCCGCGAATTTCAGCGAGGTCTGGGGCGAGGCGCCGGTGCCGCCGACATGGCCGGAGATCAGGATGATGTCGGCATTGGCCTTGGCCACGCCGGCGGCGATGGTGCCGATGCCGGTGCGGCTGACCAGCTTGACCGTGACCTTGGCGTCCGGGTTGATCTGCTTCAGGTCGTAGATGAGCTGGGCCAGATCCTCGATCGAGTAGATGTCGTGGTGCGGCGGCGGGCTGATCAGCATCACGCCCGGCGTGGCGTGGCGCAGCTTGGCGATCTCCACCGTCACCTTGAAGCCGGGCAGCTGGCCGCCTTCGCCGGGCTTGGCGCCCTGGGCGACCTTGATCTCCAGCTCACGCGCCTGGTTCAGGTACTCGGCGGTGACGCCGAAGCGGCCCGAGGCGACCTGCTTGATCGCGGAGTTCCAGTTGTCGCCGTTCTTGTCCGGCCGGAACCGGGCCGGGTCCTCGCCGCCCTCGCCGCTGTCGGACCGGGCGCCGATCCGGTTCATGGCGACGTTCAGCGTGCCATGCGCCTCCGGGCCCAGCGCGCCCAGCGACATGCCGGGAGTGATGAAGCGCTTGCGGATCTCGGTAATGCTCTCGACCTCGTCGATCGAGACCGACTCGCGCACCGGCACGAAGTCCAGCAGGTCGCGCAGCGCCACCGGCGCCTGGTGCCGGATCATGTCGGAATACTTGCGGTACAGCGAGTAGCTGTCGGTCGCCACCGCCTGCTGCAGCATGTGGATCATCCGCCCTTCCCAGGCGTGACGCTCCTGCCCCTGGCGATAGCGGTAGAAGCCGCCGATCGGCAGCGTGACGACGTTGCTGTTCCACGCCGCCTCATGCATCTCGATCGCCTTCATCTGAAGGCCGGCCATGCCGAGGCCGGAGATGCGGCTGGGCATGCCCGGGAAGTATTCGGCGACGAGCGAGCGCGACAGGCCGACCGCCTCGAAGTTGCAGCCGCCGCGATAGGACGAGATCACCGAGATGCCCATCTTGGACATGATCTTCAGCAGCCCGTCATCGACCGCCTGCCGGTAGCGCTTCATGCAGGCGTCCAGCGATAGGTCGCCGAACAGGCCGCGGCGCTGCCGGTCGGCGATCGCCTCCTGCGCCAGATAGGCGTTCACCGTGGTGGCGCCGACGCCGATCAGCACCGCGAAATGGTGCACGTCGACGCATTCCATCGATCGCACGTTCAGCGAGGTGAAGGTGCGCAGCGACTGGCGGATCAGGTGGGTGTGGACCGCGCCGGTGGCCAGGATCATCTGGATCGCCACCCGGTCCGGCCCGACATGCTGGTCGGTCAGGACGATGTGGGTGGCGCCGCCGCGCACCGCATCCTCGGCCTCGCGGCAGACCCGGCGCAGCGCGTCGCGCAGCCCCTGCTCGCCACCCGCGCGGTCGAAGGTACAGTCGATCTCCGCCGCGGTCGCGCCCATATAGGCGCGCATCGCCTCGTATTCGGCGTTGGTCAGCACCGGGCTGTCGAGCTGCAGCAGGTCGCACTGGCTGGCATCCTCGTCGAGGATGTTGCCCAGATTGCCCAGCCGGGTGCGCAGGCTCATCACCCGCCGCTCGCGCAAGCTGTCGATCGGCGGGTTGGTGACCTGGCTGAAATTCTGCCGGAAGAAATGGTGCAGCGGCCGGTTCAGGTCGGACAGGATGGCGATCGGCGTGTCGTCGCCCATCGACCCCACCGCCTCCTTCGCGTCCTCCACCATCGGGTGCAGGATCAGCTCCAGGTCTTCCATGGTGATGTTCATGGCGACCTGACGGCGGCGCAGCTCCTCGCGCGGCAGCGCCGAACCGGTGTCCTCGCCGCCGGCGCGGATCAGCCCGTCGATCACTTTGATCCGCTTGGTCCAGTCCTGGTACGGCTGCTTCGAGGCCAGAACCTGCTTGATCTCGCGGTCGTGGTACAGGCGGCCTTCCTGCAGGTCGACCGCCAGCATCTGGCCCGGGCCGAGCCGCCCCCGCTCGATGATGCGGCTGTCCTCGAGCCGGACCATGCCGGCTTCCGACCCCGCGATCAGCAGCCCGTCATTGGTGATGGTGTAGCGCATCGGCCGCAGGCCATTGCGGTCCATGCCGCCCATCACCCAGCGGCCGTCATACATGGCCAGCGCGGCCGGGCCGTCCCAGGCCTCCATCACCGCGTTGCAGTAGCTGACGAAGGCGCGGTGCGTCGGTGGGATGTCGGCGTCGGCCGGCGTCGCCTCCGGCACCAGCATGGCCTTGACCATCGGCGCGTCGCGGCCGGCGCGGACCATCACCTCGAACACCGCGTCGAGCGCGGCCGAATCCGAGCTGCCGCCCTGGATCACCGGCTTGATGTCCTCGATCGCGTCGCCGAACACCGGGCTGGCCATGCGCGTCTCATGCGCGCGCATCCAGTTGCTGTTGCCCTTCAGCGTGTTGATCTCGCCATTGTGGGCCAGCATGCGGAAGGGCTGGGCCAGGCGCCAGGTCGGGAAGGTGTTGGTCGAATAGCGCTGGTGGTAGATCGCGAAGTTGGAGACGAAGCGCTCGTCCAGCAGGTCCGGGTAGAAGGCGGTCAGCTGCGCCGCCAGGAACATGCCCTTGTAGATGATCGACCGGCAGGACAGCGAGCACAGGTAGAAATCGGCAATCCCTGCCGCCTGCGCCGCCTTCTCGATCCGCCGCCGGATGACGTAGAGGTCGCGCTCGAACTGCTCCTCCGGCACCCCTTTGGGGTTGGCGATCATGATCTGTTCGATCTCCGGCCGGGCGGCGTTCGCCTTCTCGCCGATGATCGCCACGTCGATCGGCACCTGGCGCCAGCCGTAGATGTAGTAGCCGAAGCTGAGGATCTCGCCCTCGACCAGGCAGCGGCACTTCTCCTGCGCCTCCAGGTCGGTGCGCGGCAGGAAGGCCTGGCCGACCGCGATCAGGCCGGGCTGCGGCCGGTGGCCGACGCGCTCGACATGCTCGTGGAAGAACTGCTGCGGGATCTGGACATGGATGCCGGCGCCGTCGCCGGTCTTGCCGTCGGCGTCGACCGCGCCGCGGTGCCACACCGCCTTCAGCGCGTCGATGCCGGCCTGCACCACCTCGCGCCGCGGCTTGCCGTCGAGCGTGGCGATGAAGCCGACGCCGCAGGCGTCATGCTCCTCGGCCGGGTCGTAGGCATGGGCCTCGATCAGCCGGGCGACATTGGCGTCATATTCCTGGACGAAGCGCTCGCCGGCAGACATCGGGCTCTTCTCGGACTGGCTCATGGCTGGCTCCCCGCGCTTATTCCGCCGCGACCGCCGGAACGGCGGCCTTGGCGGCGAGGTGGCTGTGGATCGCGGCGGCGGCGTCGCGGCCGTCGCGGATGGCCCAGACGACGAGGCTGGCGCCGCGCACGATGTCGCCGGCGGCGAAGATGCCGTCGACCGCGGTCATCATGGTCTTGTGGTCGACCCGGACAGTGCCCCACTTGGTCACTGGCAGGCCCGGCGCGTCGAACAGGGTCGGCAGGTCCTCGGGGTCGAAGCCCAGCGCCTTGACCACCAGATCGGCCTCGATGGTGTGGGCCGACCCTTCGATCACCATCGGGCTCTGGCGGCCGGTGGCGTCGGCGACGCCGAGATGGATCGAATGGGCGCGCACGCCGGTGACGGCGGCATCGCCGAGAAACGCCTCCGGCGCCGCCTGCCAGACGAACTCCACGCCCTCCTCCTCGGCGTTGTGCACCTCGCGCTGGCTGCCCGGCATGTTGGCGCGGTTGCGGCGGTACAGGCACTTCACCGAGACGGCGCCCTGGCGCACGGCGGTGCGGACGCAGTCCATCGCCGTGTCGCCGCCGCCGATCACCACCACCCGCTTGCCGGCGGCGTTCAGCGTGCCGTCGGCGAATTCCGGCACGTCGTCGCCGAGGCCGGTGCGGTTCGAGGCGGTGAGGTAATCGAGCGCGGCGACGATGCCCTTGAGGCCGGAGCCCGGGGCCTGGAAGTCGCGCGCCTTGTACACGCCGGTGGCGATCAGCACCGCGTCATGGCGCGACCGCAACTCCTGCAGCGTGGCGTCGCGGCCGACCTCGAAGTTCAGGTGCAGGGTGATGCCGGCATCGGCCAGCCACTGCGCCCGGCGGGCGACGACCTCCTTCTCCAGCTTGAAGCTGGGGATGCCGTAGATCAGCAGCCCGCCGACCCGGTCGTAGCGGTCGTAGAGATGGACCTGGTAGCCGAGCCGGCGCAGCTGCTCGGCGGCGGCGATGCCGGCCGGGCCGGCGCCGATGATGCCGACGGATTGGCTGAGCTCGCGCAGCGGCGTGGGCGGCTTGACCCAGCCCTCGGCCCAGGCGGTGTCGGTGATGTACTTCTCGATCGAGCCGATGGTGACGGCGCCGTGGCCGGACTGCTCGATCACGCAGTTGCCCTCGCACAGCCGGTCCTGCGGGCAGATCCGGCCGCAGATCTCGGGCATCGAGTTGGTGGAAGAGGCGATCTCGTACGCCTCCTCCAGCCGGCCCTCGGCGGTCAGCTTCAGCCAGTCCGGGATGTTGTTGTGCAGCGGGCAATGCACTTGGCAGAACGGCACGCCGCATTGCGAACAGCGCGACGACTGCTCCTCGGCCTTCTGCCGGACATAGGGGCCGTAGACCTCGAGCCAGTCGTGGCGGCGAGTCTCGGCAGCGCGCTTCGACGGCATCTCGCCGGCGGTCTTCACGAACTGCAGCATCTTCGTCGTCGCCATGGGCGGCCCCTCGTCACACGGAGTCGAACAGCCCGCAGCGATGGGGCCGAGGCGACATTTACGGAATTCGGAAATCCATGGCGAGCAGTTTTTTGCAATTAGGTCACCTTTGTTGACTAATTGCGCGTTGTTAAGAGCCGTTCGCAGCTAGAGAGGCGTTTCGGCATGATTGTTTCAAGGAAATTAGGACCGATTCGGTATTATCGGAGAATCATGTTGATAAATTGCCTTCGCGAATGTCGCTTGTTCCGAAGGAATGGAAGGAGAAGTGCTCCCTTGGCGGGAGAGGTCGGACGTCCGCAGGACGGCCCGGTGAGGGTTGGTCCCGACCTCGACAAAATCCCCTCACCCGGAGGCGCAAGCGCCTCCGGCCTCTCCCGTAAACGGGAGAGGGAAAACCGTCCGAGACTCGTAGGTTGGGTTCGCGGCAAGCGAACCCAACAGGCCATGGCGCGGCGGCGAGATGTTGGGTTCGAAGGCGAACCCAACCTACGCGGTCGCGCCGCACCAGCGCTCAGCTGCTGTCCGGTTTCGGCGGCTTGGACAGGGGCCGGCCGGCGGAGGACTCGTCCGGCGCCAGGGGCCAATCCTCTGCAGGCTCGCGATCGGCGAGGCCGTCATCGGCCGTCGCCTCAACGCCATCGTCGCAGCCCTGCGGCTGCCGGATCGGGTGCGGCGGGCGGCCGATCTTGCGGCACACCGCCTGCAGGAACTCCTCCGGCGACAGCGTGTCGATCTGCACGTCCAGGATCTCGTCCTCGACCAGCCTCTCCCGCACCAGCTTCCGCACGCGCTCGATGTCGTCGGCGTCGTCGGGCCGCGTCACCGCCTGGACCACCGCCTCCGCGGCCTGCTCCCGGCGCTGCCGCCGGCGCTCCTGCTCGCCCGATGCCTTGCGCTTTTCCCGGCGCATCAGATAGTCGGTGCGGATCCGCTCGGTCATCGCCAGCGACAGCCGCACCGACCGGGACAGCCGCGACTGCGTCAGCCCGAAATCCGGCGTGTCCCGCCCCGCGGGCGTCCTGTCCTGCTGCCGCTCGATCATCCGCTTGGTGCGCAGGTCGGACTGGACCAGCTCGCGCAACGCATCCAGCGCCCATCCCGTCCAATGCATGTCGGAATCGGTCGGCTTGATCTCGTCGGTCTGCGCCATGCTCATAGAACGTATCATGAACGACAGCAGCCGGTAATACTACTGCAATTGGCATTTCCGGCCTTGACCTCAAGCCGGCTTGAACCTTTAGCAGGGTAGCTCCTTCATCCGGAGCCGAACATGACCAAACCCTATGTCTCGATCAGCGTGATCACGCCGAAGCCCGACCGGTTCGACGAGTTCATGGAGCTGCAGCTGGCCCAGCAGAACCGAGTCCGCGGCCAGGTCCAGGGGCTGCGTGGCGGTCGGCTGTTCCGGTCGCTCGACGGCCGCAGCGTCGTGCTGGTGACCGCCTTCGAGACCGTCGAGGACGCCCAGCGCTTCCGCCAGGACCCGCGCTTCACCGAGCACATCGCGCGGGTGCAGCCGCTGCTCGAAAGCGCCGTGCCGGGCGGCTACGAGACGGCCTACGAGATCGGGGAGATCTGACCCTCAGACGGCCGACCCCTCCCGGATCGTCATTGCGAGCGCAGCGAAGCAATCCAGGGCCGCTCGCACCGGCCCCTGGATTGCTTCGTCGGCTTCGCCTCCTCGCAATGACGGTTGGGGGCGGCCGACGGCTTACCAAGAGGTCATTGGACACTGCCCCCAACCCGGGCCTAACCGCTCGGGGCCGGTTCCATTGCCCTCCGTCGAACCCGATGTCGATCGCGCTCAGCGCCCCGCTCCGCCGTTCCGACGGCGAGACCCGCGACCTCCTGCTGCTGCTGGCGGCGCATGTCGTGCTGTGGACCGCGTTCTGCCTGCTGTACCTGGCGCCGTCGGACCTGCAGAACGACATGACGGAGGCGTTCTCCTGGGCGCAGGAGATGCCGCTCGGCACCTACAAGCACCCGCCCTTCTACGCCTGGGTGGTGCATGGCTGGTTCAGCCTGTTCCCGACCGCCGAATGGGCCTTCTACCTGCTGTCCACGGTCAATGCCGCGATCGGCCTGGCCGCGGTCTGGGCCATTGCCGGCCGGTACCTGTCCGGCCCGGCGCGGCTGGCCGCGGTGCTGCTGCTGGAGGCCCTGCCCTTCGTCACGGTCCAGTCGCTGAACTTCAACGCCAATTCGGTGCTGCTGTCGCTGTGGCCGCTGGTGATGCTGCTGTTCCTGCGCGCCTTCGACCGGCGCGACCTGGCCAGCGCCGTCCTGCTGGGCCTGGCGGCGGCCGCGGCGATGCTGTCGAAATACTACAGCGGCATCATCCTGGCCTGCTGCGTGGCCGCGGCGCTGGCCCATCCCGACCGTCGCCGCTTCTTCGCCAGCGCCGCCCCCTATGTCGCGATCGCCGTGTTCGCCGCGGCGATGACGCCGCATGTGCTGTGGCACCTGCACGCGGCTATCGGCCCGCTGCAATACATGGCCAGCAAGAGCCATTCCGACATGCTCAGGATCCTCGGCAAGGCCGGGATCTTCGTCGCCGGCTGCGTCGCCCTGCACACGCTGCTCGGAACGGCCCTGGCCTGGCTGTGGCGGCGCGGTCGGACGATGCCGACGGAGGACCGGCCCGCCGTTTCATCCACGGGCGACCGCCGGTCGCTGGCGATCTTCGCCCTCGGCCCGTTCCTGCTCACCGTTGCGATCGCGCTGGCCTTCAAGGTGAAGATCGTCACCCAGTTCGCCATTCCGATCTTCAGCCTGTCGCCGCTGGCCGCGATCGTCTGGCTGCGGCTGGCGATCGACCGGGCGGCGTTGCACCGGCTGGTGCTGGCGGCCGGCATCGGCGGGCTGCTGCTGCTGTCGGCGGCGCCGTTCGCCGGCGCCTGGACCCTGCGGCACGACATCGAGCATGCGGCCGAGCCGCGGCGGCTGGTGGCCGAACGGGTGACGGCGCTGTGGCGCCAGCAGGTCGGCACGAAGCTGGCGATCGTCGCCGGCAGCGAGAGCTATGCCCTGGGCGCCACCTTCTACAGCCCGGACCACCCGACCGACTTCACCGCCTTCGCCCCGGCCTACGCGCCCTGGATCGATGCCGACAGGCTGCGCCGCGGCGGCCTGGCGGTGATCTGCCTGAAGGACGACGCGTGGTGCCTGGGCGAGGCGGCGAAGTACCAGGGGCTCGACACCTCGCGCACCGAGTTCAGCGTCGCCAAGCGGCTGCGTGGCGTGATCGGGCAAGCCTTCGATTTCGTCGTCGTCTTCGTCAAGCCGGGCCAGACCCTGCCGACCGAGCCCATCCGGCTGCGTCCGTTCTGATCGCCCCCGGGGTGCGCCCCACCAAGACTCGGGCTAGGGTGGCGGCACAATCCAAGGGAGCGAACGCATGCGCAAGAACCACGCCGCCCCGCGCGGGCGGGTCGACAGCTTCACCATCGACAGCCAGGTGCTGCGGGGCAACCTGCTGGGCGATCCGCATGAGCGGCGGGTCGACCTCTACGTCCCGGCCGGACATGACGGGCACGGCCTGCCGCTGCTGGTCGACCTGGTCGGCTTCACCGCCGGCGGGCCGGCCCACACCAACTGGAAGAATTTCGGCGAGAACGTGCCGGAGCGGGCCGACCGGCTGATCGCCGAGGGCAAGCTGCCGCCGGTGGTGATCGCCTTCCCGGACTGCTTCACCCGGCTCGGCGGCAACCAGTACATCAACTCCGCCGCCATGGGCCGGTGGGAGGATTTCCTCATCGACGAGATGCTGCCGGCGGTGGAGGCGCGGCTCGGCTGCGGCGGGCCCGGCCGGCGCGGCGTGTTCGGCAAGAGCTCCGGCGGCTACGGCTCGATCATCCACGCCATGCGCCGGGCCGACATCTGGAGCGCGGCGGCCTGCCATTCCGGCGACATGGCCTTCGAGCTGGCCTATCTGCGTGAGATGCCGGACGTGCTGCGGGCGCTGGCCAAGCACGAGGGCTCGATCGAGCGCTTCATCACCTCGCTGGAAACGGCGAAGAAGATCCCGGATGCCGACCTGCACATCCTGATGTGGCTGGCGATGGCCGCGACCTACGACCCGGACCCGTCGCAGTTCCTCGGCATCCGGCTGCCGGTCAACCCCGACACCTGCGAGCTGATCGAGGAGCGCTGGGCCAACTGGCTGGAATGGGACCCGGCGCTGCTCGCCGACCGGCACGCCGATGCGCTGAAGTCGCTGAAGGCGCTGTACATCGATTGCGGTGACATCGACCAGTTCAACCTGGTCTATGGCGCCCGGCGGCTGCACCGCTCGCTGGAACGGCTGGGCGTGACGCACCGCTACGAGGAGTTCCCGGACAACCACTCCTCGGTCGATTACCGGATGGATGAGAGCCTGCCCTTCCTGGCGCGGGCGTTGACGGGAGGATAGCGCCGTAGGCTGGGTTCGCCGTTGGCGAACCCAGCCTACGGGTGGCTCAGGCGGCCTGGCTGTTGCCGAAGCGGCCGCCGGGGCGGTAGCGGTCGAGATAGCTCGGCAGGATCAACTCGGCCGGAGTCGGCTGGATGCCGAGATCGGCCAGCGTTTTCGCGCCCGGGGCGACGACGTTGTCGATCTTCAGCTGCAGCACCTGGTCCGGAGTCAGCGGCGGCTTCGGCAGCAGGCTGAACAGCTTCGCCTCGAACGCCGCCATGCCCCAGGACAGCGAGACCAGGCGCTTCTTCCGGCCGGTCTGCTTCAGGGTCAGCTCCATCAGCTCGCGGAAGCTGTAGACCCGCGGGCCGCCCAGCTCATAGGTCTGGCCGGCAGTGCCGTCCTGCTCCAGGCAGGCGACCACCGCGGCGGCGACGTCCTGGACATAGACCGGCTGGAACTTCGTGGTGCCGCCGCCGAACAGCGGCAGGAACGGCGCCGTGCGGGCGAGGTTGGCGAACAGGTTGAAGAAGCCGTCCTCGGTCCCGAAGACCACGCTCGGCCGCAGGATCGAAGCGCCCGGGAAGGCCGCGCGCACCGCCGCCTCGCCGGCCGCCTTGGTGCGGGCGTAGGAGGACGGGCTGTCGGCCGAGGCGCCGATCGCCGAGATCTGCACGAAGCGTGTGGCGCCGGCGGCTGCCGCGGCGCGGGCAACACGGCCGGCGGCCTCGCCATGGACGGAGTCGAAGCGCTGCTTGCCGCGCTCGAACAGGATGCCGACCAGGTTGACCACGGCATCGGCTCCGGCCACCGCGGCCGCCACCGAGCCGTCGTCGCGGATGTCGGCGAAAACGGGCACGACCTGGCCGACCGCCCCCGCCGTCTTCAGCGGCAGCGCCCGGTCCGGGTGGCGCGAGGCGACGATGATGCGCCAGCCGCGCTGGGCCAGCATCTGCGCCACATAGCGGCCGACGAATCCGGTGCCGCCGAAAAGGGTGACCGTTTTTTGGCCGATGAAGTCCGTCATGGTCCCGCCTGCGAGCCGATCAGGCCGCCCTGGCTGCGGCCCGGCCCCCTTATATCCGAGCCGCCGACGGTTTCAAACGACCGCCGCCGAAAAACGATGGAGGCCCGATCAGGCGCTTGACAAGCCGGGGGGCTGGCACGATATTCCGCGCCGTTCGCCGGGATGCCCAACCGCCCGGGTTCGAATTCGTGGGGCTGTAGCTCAGTTGGGAGAGCGTCTCGTTCGCAATGAGAAGGTCAGCGGTTCGATCCCGCTCAGCTCCACCATCTCCCTCCTGACGACCTGTGTCCCTTGAGAGGCCGATCCGATAACGGGTCGTCGTTGAAACGCTCGGTCTGATACGGCCCTCGGACAAAGAACAATCCCTATTTCATTGTCATGGCCGGACTTGACCGGGCATCCAGGGAATGTCGATGCCGCTCTGGGCGGCCCCTGGATTGCCGGGTCAAGCCCGGCAATGACAGACGTGGGATAGCCCTGCCCCTCGCCTGGAGCCCCTCAGCAGGCTATGGGCCTGCGCTTGGCGGAACGCAGTCGGGCAAGACCGAAGCGGCCTGATCGTCGCGACAACGGCCGGACACCCGTCAGGGTGCCCGGCCGTCGACGAGTCTAGGGTCGGCCGCGCCTGACCAGGCTAGCGACGAGCATGATCACGAAGATCACGATCGCGACCCAGAACAGGAGCTTGGCGCCGGCCATCGCCGTGCCGGCGATGCCGCCGAAGCCGAACAGGGCCGCGACCAGCGCGACGATCAGGAAGATGATGGCCCAGTGGAGCAGACTGCCGAACATGTCGGACACCTCGTTCTTGTGAGCCGGCCGGCCGGCGGCGCCGGCGCGGACGTTCATTCGGAGAACAGGGTCCGTCGCCCGACAGTTCCCGCTTCGCTGCGCCATCCCCAACCCTGGGACCGCGTCAGCTGGTGGTGATGTATTCGCGCAGGCTCTCGGCCTCGCTCTCGATCTCGTCGAGCCGCGCCTTCACCACGTCGCCGATGCTGATCATGCCGCAGATCAGCCCCTGCCCGTCCACCACCGGCAGGTGGCGGAAGCGGCGCTGGGTCATCATCCCCATCAGCTCGGCCACCGTGTCATCGAGGCCGCAGGTGATGACGGTGCGCACCATGATGGCGGACACCGGCTCGTCGAGGAGGGCCGGCCCCTTGTCGGCCAGGCGGTGGACGACGTCACGCTCGGACAGGATGCCATCGATGTGGCGGCCGTCACCGCTGACCAGCACGGCGCCGATGCGCTTGTCGCGCAGCAGCGTCACCAGCTGCGCCACCGGAAGATCCGGCGTGACATGGATGACGGTATTCCCCTTCACATTCAGAATGCGGGCAACGTTCATGGCGATTCCCCGATTGGTTCTGATTTCGGTCGGTTCTTGCTTTTCGAGAATCATAACACGCCCGCGCCCGACCGCGACTCGGCAGTTTCCCGCTGGTCTCGTCCGATGGATCTAGGCGCCCGGCCGATCCTTGGCCATCGCCAGCAGCGGGCCGCCACCATCGTCCAAGGGATGGAACCCCGCCCCTTCCAGGCAGCGGACGGCGCGGTGGTTCGAGCGGGCCGGGCGGGCCAGGATGCGCGCGGCCCGCCCGCCCTTCAGCAGCCGGTCGGTGTAGGCGCCGAGGAAGGCGGTGCCGAGCCCCTTGCCGACATAGCTCGGCTCGCCGATGAACAGGTCGATGCCGAAGCTGCCGGGCTCGGCGTCCTCACCGGGCGCCGCCGAGGCCGCGTCATAGGCCTGGAGATAGCCGATCTGCCGGCCCTGCCAGGCGACCAGCATCGGCTCGGCCCAGTCCGTGGCCATCAGTCGGCGGATCTCGCGGATCCCGGTGTCGGGGTCGCCCCACCAAGCCCGCACATGCGGCATGGC
The DNA here is from genome assembly GCF_052113205.1 of Inquilinus sp. YAF38. NCBI lineage: Bacteria > Pseudomonadati > Pseudomonadota > Alphaproteobacteria > Rhodospirillales > Rhodospirillaceae > Inquilinus > Inquilinus sp. YAF38. The sequence goes on from NZ_JBFRCU010000036.1 coordinate 34,992, forward strand.
GAGCCACAGGCGCAGGCGCGGCAAGTCGGCGGGGCGGAGCGGCGTGAAGGTGAACATCGGCCGAAGCTTAGCAGAGCTGCAGCCCATATTTAGCTGTCATCCTCGGGCTTGACCCGAGGATCCAGGGGCTTTCAAAGCAGGTCTCGGTGGCCCCTGGATTGCCGGGTCAAGCCCGGCAATGACAGATGGGAATGGCGCTCTACTCCCAAGGACGGCGCGCTCAGTGCTTTCGCCGGCGCAGATGCGGGGTCAGCTTCCACTCCACCGCCCGGATGCCCTGCGCCACCACGAAGTTCATGGCGAGGTAGAGGATGCCGGCGGCGGTGAACACCTCGAACGGCGCGAAGGTGCGCGAGTTGATCTGCTTGGCGATGCCGGTGATCTCCATGATGGTGATGATCGAGGCCAGCGAGCTGGCCTTCACCATCAGGATGATCTCGTTGCCGTAGGCCGGCAGGGCCTGGCGCACGGCGATCGGCACGGTGATCCGCCGGAACACCAGCGACCGCGACATGCCGCAGGCCCGCGCCGCCTCGATCTGGCCGAAGGGCACGGCCTGCAGGCCGCCGCGGATGATCTCGCTGGTATAGGCCGCGGTGTTCATGGCGAAGGCGATCACGGCGCAGGGGAAGGCCTCGCGCAGCGGCCAGTCCCAGACGCCGAGCGCCTCCCACAGCGGGCGGAACTGGCCGAGGCCGAAATAGATCAGGAAGATCTGCACCAGCAGCGGCGTGCCGCGGAACACGAAGACATAGCCGCGGGAGATGCGCGACAGGATGCCGTTGCCGGACGCCCGCATCAGCGCCAGCACCATGGCCAGGACGACGCCGAGGGCGAGCGCCGGCACGATCAGCTCGATCGTCACCAGGGCGCCGCCGAGCAGCCGGCCGAAGGTGTCGAGGATCAGGTCGAGATCCATGCTCAGCCCGCCCGCCGCACGCCGCGGTCGTAATGCGTCTCGGCCTTGCGGAACAGCTTGGTCGAGAAGGTGGTGATGACCAGGAACAGCACCGCCGCGGTGATGAAGAACGGGAACGGCTCGCGCGTCGACCGCGCCGCCACCTGGCTGATGCGCATCAGCTCGGTGACCCCGACGACGGAGACCAGCGCCGTGTCCTTCAGGATCAGCTGCCAGATGTTGCCCAGGCCGGGCAGCGCCAGGCGGATGGTCTGCGGCAGGATGATGCGGCGGAACACCATGAAGCCGTGCATGCCGAAGGCGCGCCCGGCCTCGATCTGGCCATGCGGGATGACCTGGATGGCGCCGCGCAGCACCTCGGTGGCATAGGAGCCGGAGATCAGGCCGACGGCGAGGACGCCGATCACGAACTCGTTCAGCCGGAACGGCTCGGTGACGCCCATCAGGCCGAGGATGGCGTTGATCGCCGCCTCGTTGCCGAAGAACAGGAGATAGATGATCAGGAGCTCCGGCACGCCGCGGATGACGGTGGTGTAGACCTCCATCAGCCAGCGCAGCGGGAACCAGCCCCAGACCTTGAGGCAGGCGGCGATCAGCCCGACCACGATGCCGAAGATGTAGCTGGCGGTGGAGAGCAGCACGGTCATCACCGCGGCCTGGACGAACTCGTCGCCCCAGCCCTGGTCGCCCCAGGAGAAGAGCTGCGCCCAGTGGAGCAGCGAATCGGTCAGTCCTTGCATGCTTTTCCGCTGCCTGGGACGGAGCGGGCGGCCGTCAGGCCGCCCGGAGCCGTCTTAGTTGCCGGGGGCCAGCGGGTCGTAGCCGAACCACTGGACCGCCAGCTTGCCCAACGATCCGTCGGCCTTCATGGAATCGATCGCCTTGTCGAGCTTGGCCTTGAGCTCCTTGTCCTCCTGGCGCAGGCCGATGCCGACGCCCTGGCCGAACAGCGGGTTGTCCTTGCCGGTCATGGTCGGCCCGAAATGGGTGAAACCCTTGCCGGCGTCGCTGTTCAGGAAGGAGCTCCAGGACACGCTGTCGTTCAGCCCGGCATCGATGCGGCCGTTGACCAGGTCGAAATTGAGCTCGTCGACGGTGTCGTAGAGCTTGATCTCGGTATCCTTGAACTCCGCTTCGACGAAGTTCTGGTGGGTGGTCGAGCGCTGCACGCCGATGGTCTTGCCCTTCAGCGCCGCCTTCACGTCAGCCAGGGACTTGGCGTTCTTCAGGAGCCCGTCCTTGGCCCCGACGAACCAGGCAGGCGTGTCGGTGTAGGGCACCGAGAAGGCGATCTGCTTCAGCCGCTCCGCGGTGATCGACATGCCGTCCATGATGCCGTCATAGCGCTTGTTCATCAGCGCCGGGATCATGCCATCCCAGTCCTGTTGCATGACCTCGCAGGTCATGCCGGTGCGCTTGCACAGCTCGTTCACCAGGTCGACCTCGAAGCCGACGATCTTGCCGGTGGAATCGGTGTTGTTGAAAGGCGGGTAGGCCCCTTCCATGCCGACGCGGAACGTTTCCGCCGTGGCCGTTCCAGCGGCCAGCACCAACGCCGCCGCCCCGACCAGGGACACCCAGATCTTGTTCATGAAGCTCTCCCGTTGGAACTTGCGGTCCCGGTTGGGGCCGGGCGCCGGCACCGCATCCGCCGGCGCCCGTTCCTGCCTTACTTGATCGAGGTGTCGATGCCGAACCACTGCATCGACAACTTGGTCATCGTGCCGTCGGCGTTCACCTCGTCCAGCGCCTTGTCCAGCTTCGCCTTCAGCGCCGAATCGTCCTTGCGCAGGCCGATGCCGACGCCGAGGCCGAAGATCGGATCGTCCTTGCCGGTCAGGCCCGGGCCGAAATGGTCGTAGCCCTTGCCCGCGTCGCTGGCCAGGAAGTCCTTCCAGCCGAGGCTGTCGGCCAAGCCGGCGTCGATGCGGCCGTTCTGCATGTCGAGGTTGAGGTCGTCCTGCGTGTCGTAAAGCTTGACCTCAACACCGGGGATCTTCTGCTCCAGGAAGTTCTGGTGGATGGTCGAGCGCTGCACGCCGACCGACTTGCCCTTGAGCGCGGCCTTGATGTCGTCCAGGGTCTTGGCGTCCTTCAGCACGCCGGTCTTGGCCGAGACGAACCAGGCCGGGGTGGTGCTGTAGGGCTTGGAGAAGGCGATCTGCTTCAGCCGCTCTTCGGTCACCGACATGCCGGCCATGATCGCGTCGTAGCGCTTGTTCATCAGCGCCGGGATCATGCCATCCCAGTCCTGCTGGATGATCTCGCAGGTCATCTGGGTGCGCTTGCACAGTTCGTTGGCGAGGTCGATCTCGAAGCCGACCAGCTTGCCCGAGGCGTCGGTGGCGTTGTACGGCGGATAGGCGCCTTCGGTGCCGACCCGCAGCGTCTCGGCCGAGGCGGCGCCAGCGGCCAGCACGAGGGCCGCGGCGGCGGCCAGCGACATCCAGCTCTTCATCATGAAGTCTCCCGTTCAGAACAGGGACCTTGCGGTCCCGGGTTGGATGGGCCGATTTCCGCGAAATCGCCGCGCGTGGTCAAGCATTGCGGCGCAGCAGTGCCCATCAATGTTGCACTTTAAGGAACTGGCGGATCCGCTCGGAGCGTGGATTGTCGAACACCTCGGCCGGCGTCCCCTCCTCCTCGGTCCGCCCCTGGTGCAGGAAGATCACCCGGCTCGACACCTCGCGGGCGAAGCGCATCTCATGGGTGACGAGCAGCATGGTGTTGCCCTCCTCCGCCAGCTGGCGGATCACCCGCAGCACCTCGCCGACCAGCTCGGGGTCGAGGGCCGAGGTCGGCTCGTCGAACAGCATCACCTTGGGCTGCATCGCCAGCGCCCGCGCGATCGCGGCGCGCTGCTGCTGGCCACCGGACAGGTGGCTCGGATAATGGTCGCGCTTGTCGGCGATGCCGACCTTGACCAGCAGCGCCTCGGCGCGCTCCACCGCTTCCTTGCGCGGCACCTTCAGCACATGCACCGGCGCCTCGATCACGTTCTCGAGCACGGTCATGTGCGACCACAGGTTGAAGCTCTGGAACACCATGCCGAGCGAGGCGCGGATCCGGTCGACCTGCTTGCTGTCCTCGGGCTCGGCCTCGCCGGAGCGCAGCTTCCGCATCCGGATCAGCTCGCCATTCACCCACACGCGGCCGTCATTGGGCATTTCGAGCAGGTTGATGCAGCGCAGCAGCGTGCTCTTGCCCGAGCCGGAGGAGCCGATGATCGAGATGACGTCGCCCTGCCGGGCCTGCAGCGATACGCCCTTCAGCACTTCGAGCTTGCCGAACCGCTTGTGCATGTCCTCGACGACGATCGCCCTGTCCGAGGGCGCCGCGGCGGCAGCAACAGAGACCACGATGGAAAAGCCTCACCCGAGTTCTTGTTGCAATCGAAACAAGCATTGTTTCCCGGTGCCGGTCAACCGCGGCCCGACGCCGCGTCGCTGCAACCGCGAAGACGAAGGTGCCGGGCCGGTTTTCATCCGCATTGTTGCGGCGATCCGGCCGGTCCGGTCATCCGGCGTCGGGCGCCGGCAGCTGCGACATGCGGCCCTCGATTGCCCGGCGCTCCTGGCTGCCCTCCCGGAACTGATCGCGCATCCGGCCCCACAACCTCCGCGCCTCCTCCGGCTGTCCCGCCTTCTGCGCGGCGACGCCGAGGAACCACAGGGCCTGGAGGTCGTTCGGATCGGAGGCCAGGATGCGGCGCAGCCCGGTTTCCAGCAGCGGCGGCACCTCCTCGCCGCGGCCGGCGGTCAGCAGGGCGTCGGCATAGGCGCGCAGCAGATCGTTGTTGTCCGGCGCCAGCGCCGCAGCCCGGGCATAGGCGTCGGCGGCGGCGCCGGCGTCGCCCAGCACACCGCGGGCGCGGGCCAGGCGGACCCAGCCCTCGAGATCGTCCGGCGACTGCTCCAGCCGCGCCGCCAGGCCATCGACCATGCCGCGGATCGCCTTGGCCTGCTCGTCCGGCGGCAGCGACGCGATGGCGCCGGCCGGGCCGCTCGCCGGCGGGGCGGCCCGCGCGGTGGGCGGCTGCGGTTCCGGCGTCGCGGTCTTCGGGTCGAGACCGAGGCGCTGCGCCGCCTCGGCGAGATGCTGGCGCACCGAGGGCAGCCAGGGCGCGTCGGCCGGGGACTCCCGCACCAGCGCCTGCCACAGGTCCAGCGCCGCACGGTCGTCGCCGGCCTGGGCGTTGCCGAGCGCCAGGAAATAGCGGGCCCGGATGTCGGCGGGCCGCAGCGCCAGCGCCTGATCGAAGGCGGCGCGCGCGGTCTCGGTGACGGTGCCGCCATTGGCGCCGACCAGGGCCTCGCCGTAGCGGCCGGTCAGCTCGGCATCGGCATTGCCCAAGCCGATGGCGCGGCCATAGGCGTCGGCCGCCTTGGCGCTCTCGCCCAGCTGACCCCAACGCTGGCCAAGCTCGATCCAGCCGGCGCGGTCCTGTGGGCTGGCGGCCAGGCGCTGTTCCAGGCTCTGCGCCTCGGCCATCGCGGATTGGACCGCCATGCGCTCGCCCGGGTCACGGCTGGCAAAGGGCTGCGACTTCAGGCCGGGCGTGCCTTCGACCATGTAGATCGCCAGCGCCGCCACCGGCAGCAGCACGGCAAGGCCCAACGCGATGCGCCGCGGCGGCGCGACGGAGGCGGTGATCGTCGGCTTCGCTTCGCCTGCGGCGGCCAGCAGGCGGCGGCCGATCTCGGCCTTCGCCGCCTCGGCCTCGGCGGCGCCGATCTCGCCGGCGGCACGCTCGCGCTCCAGCTCCTTCAACTGGTCGCGATAGATCGCGGCGTCGGCACCGGAGGCGAGCGAGGCGTCGGTGGCGAAGAGGCGGCGCAGCAGCAACGCCACGGCGCCGCCGGTCATCACCGCTGCGGCCACCCAGAACAGCCAGCCGGTCACGGCGCCGATTCCTCGTCCATCAGCCGGGCCAGGCGGCGGCTCTCCTCCGGCGACAGCGGCACCACCTCGGCCGGGCGCCGGCGGCGGCGCAGGATCAGCAGGGCAATGGCGGCGAACAGCAGCACCACCGGGCCGAACCAGAGCGCCAGCGTGCCGGCGCGCAGCGGCGGCCGCAGCAGCACATAGTCGCCGTAGCGGGCGGTGACGAAGTCCAGCACCTGGCCGTTGCTGTCGCCGGCGGTCAGCCGCTCGCGCACGATGCGGCGCAGGTCGCGCGCAAGGTCGGCGTTGGAATCGTCGATCGACTGGTTCTGGCAGACCAGGCAGCGCAGCTCCTGCCCCAGCTCCCGCGCCCGTGCCTCCAGCGCCGGGTCGGAGAGCTGCTCCTGCGGCTCCACCGCGAAGGCGGGGGCGGCCGCGGCGACGGCCAGCAGCAGCGCCGCAAGGATGGCACGTCCCCTCACTTCGCCAGCTCCGCCAGCAGCGGCCGGATCTCGCGGTCGACGATGTCGGGGGTCAGCGGGCCGGGGTGCCGGTAGCGAATGCGGCCGGCCTTGTCGATCACGAAGGTCTCCGGCACGCCGTAGACGCCGAGGTCGATCGCGGTGCGGCCCTCAACGTCGGCGCCGATCCGGAGATACGGGTCGCCGTTGCGTTTCAGCCAGGCCAGCGCGTCCTCCGGCTTGTCCTTGTAGTTGATGGCCAGGACCGGAATGCCGTCCTCGCGGCCGAGCTTGGTGATCACCGGATGCTCGGCCAGGCACGGCACGCACCAGCTGGCAAAGACGTTCAGCAGCATCGGCGCCCCGCCGAAATTGCCGGTCGAGAGACCGTCCGACCGGCCCGGCAGCGCCGCCAGGTCGAAGACCGGCAGCGGCTTGTCGATCAAGGCCGAGGGCAGCGATTGCGGGTCGCTGCCCGACAGCAGCTTGGTCCCGACCCCGACGGCCAGGGCGGCGAGCAGCAGCAGCGGCAGCAGGAACAGCAATCGGCGCATGGTTTCGCGATCCTCAGGCCGGCGACCCGACGGCCGGCGCCGCCGTCCGCCGCGGCGCGCCGACGCGCAGCCGGCGGTCGCTCAGCGACAGCGCACCGCCGAAGGCCATGACCAGGGCGCCGCCCCAGATCCACGGCACCAGCGGGTGGTGGTACAGCCGCAGGCTCCAGCGGCCGTCCGCCTGTTCCTCGCCCAGGGCGACATAAACGTCGCCGGTCAGGGTGGTGTGGATCGCGACCTCGCTGGTCGGCATCCGGGCCACCGGATAGAAGCGCTTCTCGGGCGCGAGATCGGTCACGACGCTGCCGTCATGCAGCAGCGTCATGTCCCCCTCACGGGTCTCATAGTTCGGCCCCTGCGCCATGCGCACGCCGTCGAACTGGACCGCATAGCCGGCGGCGAGGTCGATGCGGTCACCCGGCTTGGCCAGCACCAGCTTCTCGGTCGACCAGTAGCTGGTGGCGATCATGCCGAGCAGCGCGATGCCGAGCCCGGCATGGGCGAAGGCGGTGCCCCAGGCGCTGCGTGGCAGGCCGACGGCGCGGGACAGGCTGTCCCGCAGCGGGATCCGGAACAGCCGCACCCGCTCCGCGATCTCGGTGGCGGCGCCGAGCACCACCCAGGCGCCGAAGGCGATGCCGACCAGCGCCAGCACCGGCCCGCCGCCCTGCAGCCACAGCGCGGCCAGGGTGACGATCACGGCGCCGGCGGCGGCGAATTTCAGCCGGCCGAGCACACCGGCCAGGTCGCCGCGCTTCCAGGCCATCAAGGGCGCGATCACCATCACCACGACCACCGGCGTCATCAGCGGCACGAAGGTGAGCTGGTAGAACGGCTTGCCGACCGAGACCGCCTTGTCGAGCAGCGGGTAGAGCGTGCCGATGAACACCGTCACCGTGGCGGTGCAGATCAGGAGGTTGTTCAGCACCAGCGCCCCTTCCCGGCTGATCGGGGCAAAGACGCCGCCCAGCTTCAGCCGCGGCGCGCGGATGGCGTAGAGGGTGAAGGCGCCGCCGATGGTAAGCGCCAGCAGCAGCAGGATGAACACGCCGCGCTCCGGGTCGACGGCGAAGGCGTGCACCGAGGTGATGATGCCGGAGCGCACCAGGAAGGTGCCGACCAGGCTGAGGCCGAAGGCGAGGATGGCGAGCAGGATGGTCCAGCTCTTCAGCGCGTCGCGCTTCTCGACCACCAGGGCGGAGTGCAGCAGCGCGGTGCCGGCCATCCAGGGCATCAGCGAGGCGTTCTCAACCGGGTCCCAGAACCACCAGCCGCCCCAGCCGAGCTCGTAATAGGCCCAGTAGGAACCGAGCGCGATGCCGACGGTCAGGAACGACCAGGCGGCCAGGGTCCAGGGCCGCACCCAGCGCGCCCAGGCGGGGTCGACCCGGCCCTCGAGCAACGCCGCGACGGCGAAGGAGAAGGCCATCGAGAAGCCGACATAGCCCAGATAGAGAAAGGGCGGGTGGAAGGCCAGGCCGGGGTCCTGCAGCAGCGGGTTCATGTCCTGGCCGTCGAGCGGCGCCGGGTCGAGCCGCAGGAAGGGATTCGAGGTCAGGATGATGAAGGCCAGGAAGCCGACCCCGATCATGCCCTGCACCGCCAGCACCCGCGCCTTCAGCGTCGGCGGCAGGTTGCTGCCGAACAGCGCCACCGCGGCCCCGAACAACGCCAGGATGAGGACCCAGAGCAGCATCGAGCCCTCATGGTTCCCCCAGACGCCGGTGACCTTGTAGAGCATCGGCTTGGTGGAGAGGCTGTTGTTCGCGACCAGCGCCACCGAGAAGTCGGAGACGACATAGGCCCAGGTCAGCGCCGCGAAGGCGATGCCGATGGCGGCCAGCTGCAGCGTCGCCGCCGGCTCGGCGATCGCCATCATCCCGGGATGGCGCCGGGCGGCGCCCCACAGCGGCAGGGTCGACTGCACCACAGCGAGCAGCAGCGCCAGGACCAGGGCGTAGTGGCCGAGCTCGGGGATCATTGCGCGGCCACCGTGCCGGGGGAGAGGGCGGGCTTGCCGGAGCCGCCGGGCGCGCCCGGATGGCCGGCATCGCGCAGGGCCTTGGCGACTTCGGGCGGCATGTATTTCTCGTCGTGCTTGGCCAGCAGCTCGTCGGCGACGAAGGTGCCGTCGGCCCCGACCCGGCCATGCGCCACCACGCCCTGGCCCTCGCGGAACAGGTCGGGGACGATGCCGCCGTAGCGCACCGGCACGTCGAAGGCGGTGTCGGTGACGGTGAAGGTGATGGTCTGCCCGTCCGGCAGACGCCGCAGCGAGCCGTCGACCACCAGGCCGCCGAGGCGGAAGCGCTGCCCTTCCGCCACCTTGCCGTCATGCAGCTCGGTCGGGCTGTAGAAGAACAGCAGGTTGTCCTGGAAGGCGGTCAGGGCCAGGGCCGAGGCGGTGCCGAGGCCGAGGGCGGCGAGGCCCAGCAGCATCAGCCGGCGGCGCTTGCGGGTCATGCCCGTCTCCCGCGGCCGCGCAGCTGCTCCAGCGCCTCCAGGCTGCGCCGGCTGCTGCGCCGCTGCGCCAGGGTGGCGACGGTCAGCCCGACCAGCACCACCAGGGCGGCGCCATAGGCGGTCCAGACATAGAGGGCGTAGCCGCCCATCGCGAGGAACTCGGTCATCCGATCGGCTGCTCCAGCCCGGGCGCTTCGCCGCGCCGCGCGGCCATGGCGGTGGCCAGTCGCAGGGCGCGGATCCGACGCTCGGCGATCTCGGTCTCGGTGCGCAGCAGCACCAGCCAGGCGAACAGCGCGGTGAAGGCGACCGCCATCAGCAGCAGCGGCACCAGCATCGAGGAGTCGAGGGCGGAGCCGCCCAGCTTCATCACCGAGGCCGGCTGGTGCAGCGTGTTCCACCAGTCGACCGAGAACTTGATGATCGGCACGTTGACGGCGCCGACCAGGGTCAGCACCGCGCCGGCCTTGAGGCCGCGCTGCGGGTCGTCGAAGGCCGAGACCAGCACGATGTAGCCGAGATAGATGAAGAACAGGATCAGCACGCTGGTCAGCCGCGCATCCCACACCCACCAGGTGCCCCACATCGGCTGGCCCCAGAGCGAGCCGGTGAGCAGGCACAGCGCGGTGAAGCCCGCGCCGAGCGGCGCCGCGGCCTTGGTGTAGAGCTCGGCCACCGGGTGCTTCCAGACCAGGCCGACGGCCGAGGCCACGACCATGGTGGTGTAGACCATCATCGCCATCCAGGCCGAAGGCACGTGGATATACATGATCCGCACCGTCTCGCCCTGCTGGTAGTCCGGCGGAGAATCGAACAGGGCCAGCCACAGCCCGGCGCCGAGCGTCAGCAAGGCGATGCCGAGGGCCCATGGCCGCAGGGCGGCGCTCAGGCGCAGGAAGCGGGCCGGGTTGGCGAAGCGGTGCATGGCGTGGCGTGGCGGTCGTTGGGCCTCAGGATAGACAAAGCTCGGTCGCATGTCGGCGGCTCAATTGCCGCGCCCCGCGGGCCCGCCTGCCGCTCCGCCCGATGCCTGGATGGCGTCGCGCAGCTCCGGATGGAAGGCACCGTAGTCGCAGGTCAGCTCCTCTCCCGCTGCGATGTCGCGCCGGGCGACGCAGACCTCGCCGACCGTCTCCAGCGTCGGGTCGTCGCTGTGGTTCATGAAGCGGGCATCGTCGAGGTTGAGCGACAGCCCGCCCGGCAGCTCCGGCGCCGGATAGGCGTAGCGCTCGAGGAAGTCGCGCGCGGTCTCGGGCAGCGCAGCGATCGCGGCATCGGGCACGAAGGCCTCGAACACCGGATGCCAGCGCCAGACCTCCGTGCCGGCAGCGATCGGTTCGGCGGCGAGCAGACCCAGCCCTTCGATCCGGCTGGGCCCGACGGTGGTGGGGACGAGAAGCATCGGCCGGGTTCCTTTTGCCCAAGCATTACGCGAGGCCGGCCTCCGCGTCACCCCGGACGAAGGATCGACGGCGATATGCCGTCATGCGGCGAGGGATGAGTATGGTCGATCGGCGATCTGCCGCGGCGGCGTCCACGCCGGCTCCCGGACGAACGTGCCCCACGCGCTCCCTTATCCCTGGATTGCCGGGCTTGACCCGGCAATCCAGGGACCACCACGAACGGCTCTGGCCACCCCTGGATCCTCGGGTCAAGCCCGAGGATGACAACAACAAAGCAGCGTAGAGGTGCAGTGTAGAGGTGGAGAACACCCGCCACTCAAGAACCGGCACGGCGCTTCCGGTCGATCAGGGCCTGAGCCTCGTCCATGACCTGCTGCTGCGGCACCGCCGGACGCGTGTCGGCCAGCGCCTCCTGCACCTTTGCTCGGAACGACGCATCCAGATCCTCGAACAGGTTCTCGGGAGAGGCGAGACGTTCGCCCCTGCCCTGTTCGAGTTCAGCCATGGCCCTGCGTGTCGTAGCGTTCGGCACCGCCATGATCAATCTCCTGACCTGTTGGAAACAGCGTAGCCAGATCCTGCGAGCCTTCAAGCGACACCGCTACGACTGCGCCTGGCGCAGCGCCGCCGCGGCGGCGATCGGAGCCAGGGGCAAGGCGGCGGCGAGGCAGCCGCCGAGCAGCAGCAGGTGCGGGCGGGCCGTGAGGCCGGTCGCCACCGCCTCCACCGCCGCGGCGCCGAAGATCAGCACCGGCACGAAGAGCGGCAGGATCAGCAGCGCCAGCAGAGCCCCGCCGCGCCGGGCGCCGAGGGTCAGGGCGGATCCGACCGCGCCGATCAGGCTGAGGCAGGGCGTGCCGAGCAGCAGCGACAGCGCCAGCACCGGCCATGATGCCGGCTGCAGCCCCAGCATCGCCGCCATCAGCGGCGACAGTAGGATCAGCGGCAGGCCGGTCAGCAGCCAATGCGCCAGGGCCTTGGCCAGCACCGCGGCCTCCAGTGGCAGCGGCGACAGCATCATGAGGTCGAGCGACCCGTCCTCGTAGTCCTGGGCGAACAGGCGGTCGAGCGCCAGCAGCGTCGCCAGCAGGGCCGCGACCCAGACCACCCCGGCGGCGATGCGGCCGAGCAGCGCCAGCTCCGGCCCGACCCCGAGCGGGAACAGCACCACGGTGATGACGAAGAAGGCCAGCACGGCGGCGACGTCGCCGCCCGAGCGCAGGGCCAGGCGCAGGTCGCGCGACAGCAAGGCGAGGAAGGCGCTCACAGCGGCAGGTCCTCCGCGGCGTAATCCTGCAGCGCCAGGAAGCGGGCGCCGTCGAGCGCCAGCGGCACATGCGTCGCCAGCATCACCAGCCCGCCGGCGGCACGGTGCCGGGCGATGCGCCCCTCCAGCCGTCCCACCGAGGCGGCGTCGAGGCCGAGGGTCGGCTCGTCCAGCAGCCACAGCGTGGCATGGCCGAGCTCCAGCCGCGCCAGGGCCAGGCGGCGGCGCTGGCCGGCGGACAGGTAGCGACCCGGCAGGTCGTCCAGCCCTTCCAGCCCGACCGCGGCGATGGCGGCGTCGACCACCCCCTCCGCCACCGCGGTGCCGGCCATGGCGGCCCAGCTTCGCAGCGCCTCGCGCACGGTCAGCGCCGGCTTCACCGCATCCTGGTGGCCGAGATAGGCGATCGAGCCGGGGGCGCCGGTCCAGTCGAGCCGCCCGGCGAAGGCCGGCACCAGCCCGGCGACCAGGCGCAGCAGGCTGGACTTGCCGCTGCCGTTCGGCCCGGTCAGCACCAGCGCCTCGCCGGCATCGAGCCGGAACGACAGCCCGGCGAAGACCAGCCGCCCGCCGCGCAGGCAGGCCAGATCCGTCGCCGACAGACTGGCAGCGATCAGACTCGGCTCAGGCTGGGTTGCGGCAGTCATCCCCCGCCAATAGCAGCCGGACGGCCTCAGACGGAAGGGGCAGGACCGCGATCGGCCCTGCCCCCTCGTGCCGCGCCGCCCCCCGACGGCACGGCGTCCCGCCAACGGATCAGTAGTGTGGGTTGTTGGCGTTCGCGTTGCTGCGCAGCCGGAAGCGCTGGCTGGCGCCGCCGGTGCAATCGCGGATCTGCAGCCGGGTGCCGAGATTGGTGTTGACCACATCGGCGCAGCGGCCGGTCATGCCGATCAACCGGCCGTCGGGTTGCAGCTGCCACTTCTCGCTGGAGCCGCCGTCGCAGTCCCAGATGTGCAGCTGGTCGCCGTTGTTGCCGTCGCCGCCATTGATGTCGAAGCAGTACTCGTCATTGCCGACGGCCCGCAGCTGGGTCTCGTCGCTGTAGTGCCACTGCTGCTGCACCGAGTCCGTGCAGCTGAACTGGTTGAGGTCGGAGCCGTTGCCGTAGATGCCGCTCTGGATCTCGACGCAATAGCCGCTCAGCTCGCTGCTGAGGGTGAAGCCGGTCGGGACCGAGCGGCGGATGCCATTCAGCGGCAGCTTGCCGCCCCAGGTCTCCAGCGTCTCGCGGCTGATCATCGAGGCGCCCCAGCCGGCCGCCAGATACATGTGGTTGAAGATGTCGAACCGCTGCGTGTTGCTGGACCACAGGTTGACCAGCTGGCCGTTCTGCTGGGCGGTCAGCGTGTCCTTGTACCAGTACTTGTCATCCGCCTGATTGCCGCAGATCACCCATTTGTTGGTGTTCGGGTCGTCGAAGTCGTCGGCGTAGCCGTTCCAGTAGAAATCATGCGGCTCATGCGCCTCGGGGCAGACGAAGATGTGGGCGTTGGCGCCGAACTGGTTGACGTATTCTTCCTGGGTGTCGTTCTTGTCGCCGATCGGCCCGCCCATCATCAGCACGATGACGCGGCCGCGCAGCGCATCGATGCTGGGCCAGCCGGCGCGGTAGACGCCCTCGCGCAGCGAGGCGTAGCCGGTGAAGGCCCGCAGCGCCTCCGGCTGGTAGACCTTGGCGCCGAGCTCCTGGGCGATCGTGGAATCGAGCGCGGTCTTGGCCGAGGAGTCCCATCCCCCGAACACGAGATCGCCGGGCTTGAGGTCGAGCTGCAGCGTGATCGGCAGGTGGCCGGGATGCGCGTCGCTCCAGGCCCGGATGTCGGTCAGGCAGTCCCGCAGGAAGCCGCCGGCGCCGCCTCGGCAATTGTTCAGATCGATCGAGTCGCCGGGATTGTGCTTCACCGGCAGAAGGTAGTCGTCATAGACGTCGAGCTCGACCGCCTGGTTGCCACGGTCCAGCGCGTCGGTCAGCCGGGCGAAGCTCGTCTTCTCATAGGTGTTGTGCGGCCGCGACCAATAGGCGGCGTTGTAGGGCGTCGACCCGGTCAGCCCCTGGGCGTCCGGCACCGCGGGCGGCGGTGACGGCGGGTCGAAGACGATCGGCCGCGGCGGCTTGATGCCGATCGTCCCGGGCATCTGGGCCTGGGCTCCCACCACCGACAACAGCAGGGCGGCGATGCCGACCGCCCCGAACACTAGACCTCGTCTCATCGGATCCCCCTCCTCTGATGGTCGAGCCGGCCGATCCGACCCGGCATGACGATCAGGCTAGGCGGCTTCGAAGACGGTGGGATGACGCTTTGAACACGTGTTCATGACGATTGGGACACGTGTTCACAGATGTCGGAGTCAGAAGAGCTATGGAGAGGCTGGGAGGGCCACCCCGCGGGCAGCCCTCCCTTGCCGTCACAGCGGCTCGGCGCGGGCGGCCGGGACTGCGGGCTCGGCGCCTCCGGGCGCGGCGGCGTACCAGTCGATCCGTCGGGTCACATACATCACGCCGCTGAGCGCCAGGAACAGGCCGATCGAGCCGAGCAGCAAGGCCAGGTCCTCGAGTTGCATCAGCGCGTAGAGCGCGCCGTACAGGATGGCCAGCAGCGCGCCGAGCACCAAGCTGCGCTTCCAGGTGCCGAGCACCGGCCGGCAGTACAGCACGATCTGCGCCACCACCGCGGCCGCGCCGACGCCATAGGCGGCGGCGAAGCCGATCTGCTCGGCGAACGACAGCAACAGCAGGTAGAACAGGCACAGCGACAGCCCGACCAGCCCGTACTGGAAGACGTGGATGCGCAGCCGCGCCACCGCCTCGAACAGGAAGAACAGCGTGAAGGTGAAGACGATGAACAGCATGCCGTATTTGGCCGAGCGCTCGGTCTGCTGATAGGCGTTGACCGGCTGGAAGAAGCGCACGCCGAAGCTGGAGCCGGAGACGGCGGAGAGATAGTCGCCCTCCCCGCCCACCCAGGCCTGGGGATAGCCGCGGCCGAAATAGGACAGCTCCCACGCCGCGGTGAAGCCCTGCGGCCCGATGCTGGAGCGCACCGGCAGGAAGGCGCCGTCGAAGCTGGGATCCGGCCAGTTCGAGCTGGCGGTCACCCGGGTCGACCGACCGAGCGGCAGGAAGTCGAGGCGCTGACTGCCGTTCAGCCGCAGGGTGGTGGCGAAGGGAATGGCCGATTGGGCCGATTCCGCCGACAGGCCCGGCAGGCGCAGGGTCATGCCGGCGCCGAAGCGCTGGCCCAGCTCGCCCGGTGCACCGGGCTGGAACGGCAGGTCGCGGTCGCCCCAGCGCAGCGACGCGCCCTCGCGGATGCTGCGCGGGTCGGCGACGCCGACATAGAGATAGGCCGAAGACCAGTCGATCGTCGCCTGCGGCCCGGCCAGGGCCGCGGCGTCGCCGATCAGGAACTGCCCGGACAAGGCGAGATCGACGGTGTAGACCACGGCCTCGAACAGGCCGCGCCTGCGCGTCTCCGGCGCCGCCTGGGCCTCGGCCTCGTAGCGGTCGGGCAGGATGACGAGCTGACGTTCGAGCGGCGGCAGCGGCGTGCCGTCGGCGCGCGGCTCGGACGGCACCCGGAACGGCACCACCAGGATCGGCCCGATGACGCGCTGCGGCCCGCCCCAGCTGCTGCCGATCTCATCCACCACCGAGYGGTAGCGCTCCTCGCGCTCGCCGATCACGTCGTAGACCAGAAAGACCGGCAGCAGGAAGGCGACGGTCAGGAAGACGATGGCCAGGACCTTCAGCGCCGGCGACCCGGCGCGGAGGCGCCGGACGGGCCAGGCGGCGGCAGGCGGGACGGAGTCGATGCTCATGGCGGGCTCGCTCGAGGCTGCGGAGCCCGCAGCGTCCGGGCCGGCGATGGCCGCTTCGTGGCGGCGCGGCGGAAAGCTGGAGGCGCGCCCCTCCCTGGCCGCTTCGACACGGTCGGCGCCGCAGCGTGGCGATTCCGACGACATCGCCCTGATTCCGCATCATCTTGAACAGCACCGTGGCGGAGCCCGCATTCTCCTTCTCGAGGCCGACGGCGGCCAAATACCTGCCTCCGACCTATGCCGAGGGCCAGGGTTTCTCATCTTTCGGTGTGCGGGATCAGCGGTGGGCACAATTGCCGAAAGGCTCGGAAATTTCGCAGTCTTCCGTCACCAGCTCCAGCTTGAGCGGCATCAGGATTTGATGAAGCCGGCGTGAGGCCAGGTGCGGCACACCCTTCGAGATCAGCCATGAATCTCACACCCCTGATCGGGCTCCTCGGCGTCCTCGTGGCCGCTCTCAACGCCGAGTTCAACGAACTCGTGATGGCGACGGCCCTGCCCGATGTCCGAGGCGCGTTCGGCATCAGCCACGACCCGGGCATCTGGCTCGAGAGCCTCTACGCCTTCGGCGCGGCGTTCGGGACAGCCCTCTCGCCATGGCTGGCGGTCACCTTCTCGCTGCGCCGGTTCACCCTGTTCGCCATCGGACTCACCTGCGGCACGACGCTGCTCATCCCCTTCGCGCCGGATTGGGAGGTGATGCTGGGCCTGCGCCTGTTCCAGGGACTCGGCGGCGGCTTCACCATTCCCCTGCTGATGACCACGGCGTTGCGAGTGCTGCCCCCGCCGATCCGTCTCTACGGGCTGGCGGTCTATGCGCTGACCGCCACCTTCTCCCCGGCGATCAGCAGCTCCATCGCGGCGCTGTGGACCGACATCGTCGATTGGCGCTTCGTGTTCTTCGAGGCGCTGCCGCTTGGCGCGATTTCAACCGTCCTTGTCTGGCATGGGCTGCCGCAGGAGTCGCCGCATTACGAGCGGCTGCGTCGGTTCGACTGGCGCGGGGCCGTGCTGCTGGCCTTGGCCGCGGGATCCCTGACCACGCTGATGTACCACGGCAGCCACCTGGACTGGTTCAACTCGCCGCTGGTCTGCGTCCTGGCCGCCTTGTGCGTGGTCGCGTTTCCACTGCTCGCCCTCAACGAGTGGTTCCATCCGCTGCCCCTGCTCAAGCTGCAGCTGCTCGGCCGGCGGAACTTCACCTATGGCGTCCTCGCGTTGTTTCTCTTCGTCGTGCTCAGCCTCTCCTCCTCGGTGGTGCCGCTGACCTACCTTGCCGGGGTTCAGGGATATCGCGCGCTGCAAGGTCACTGGATCATGCTGGTGATCGCGCTCGGACAATTCCTGATGCTGCCGGCGGTGGCGTTCCTGCTCGACCGCAGGTGGGCGGATGCCCGCATCGTGACGCTGTGCGGGCTGGGGCTTGTCGCCTGCGCCTGCCTGGGCGCCGCTGCGATCGACGCGTCCTGGAACCGGGAGCAGTTCTATCTTTGGCAGGCTCTGCAGGCGATCGGGCAGCCCATGGTGGTGGTCCCGCTGCTGATGATAGCCACGAATGCCCTGAAGGGACCTGAGGAAGGTCCCTTCGCCTCGGCGCTGATCAACACGGCGCGCAGCCTGGCAGTACCGGTCGGCACCGGCATCCTCGAGCTTGTTGAGCGCTGGCGCGGTGCGTTCCATTCCGAGCGCCTGGTGGACGAGGTCGGCCGGAGTCGCTTTCAGCCGATGTCGTCCCCGACGGGGCTGACCACCGCGATCGGCGACCATGGGGAGACCCTCGCCCGTGCCATCGAGACGCAGGTCAGCGTGCTGACCACCGCCGACACCTTCCTGGTCCTGTTCGCGGTCGGAGTCGTCCTGGCCCTGCTCGTCCTTCTCCTTCCGGTCCGCACCTATCCGCCGCGCATCCTGTTCGCGAAGCATTGAGGCCTCATGGACACCCATGCAAACGACCCGCAGCCGCAGACCGTGGTCGGCCCGGCCGCTCCCTCGTCAAGCGTCGCTCCCGTCCCGAGGAAGGGCAGGTTCGCGCCGTCCTGGCCGTGGGCGCTCGCAGGCCTGATCGGCGTCGGGTTCGTCGCCGTGGTGACCTGGCGCATCGTCGCGCCCCAATCGGATGTCTGGACGGACAACGCCTATGTGCGTGTGCACGCCGCCGTCATCGCGCCACGCATTTCCGGCCAGGTCACGGCGGTCCGCGTCGCCAACGACGACGCCGTGAGAGTCGGGCAGGTGCTCGTCGAACTCGACGACCTCGATGCCCGCGCGGCCGTCGCGGCGGCCGAAGCGAGCCTGTCCCGTGACCACGCCATGGTCGAGAATGCGGCGGCCTCCATCCTCCGCCAGAAATCGGTCATCGATCAGGCCGGGGCCCAGGTGAACACCGCGAGCGCCCAGTTGGACTTCGCCAAAGCCGATGCCACCCGCTACGACTACCTGGCGAAGACCGGCTCAGGGGCAGTCAAGACGCAGCAGCAGGCCGACAGCAACCTGCGCCAGAGCGGGGCGGCCCTCGACGAGGCGAAGGCTGCGCTGGAGGCGGCTCAGGCGCAGATGAGCGTTCTGCAGACCCAGGAGACTTCGGCCCGGGCCAGCGTCCGCGCCAGCGAAGCCCAGCTCGATCAGGCACGCCTCAATCTCTCCTACACCAAGGTTCTGGCTCCGGTGGACGGCATGGTCGCCCAGCGCGGCGTGCAGGTGGGCAACTACGTCAATGCGGGCGCCGGCATGATGGCCGTCGTGCCCCTGTCCGAGGTCTATGTCGAGGCGAATTATCGCGAGGTCGAGCTCAGGCACGTCCAGACCGGACAACGAGCCCGGATCCATGTGGATGCGTACGACATCGACCTGGAAGGCACCGTGGTTGGCGTGCCGGCCGCGACAGGGGCGACATTCGCGACGATCCAGCCGGACAACGCCACTGGGAACTTCACCAAGATCGTGCAGCGTCTGCCTGTGCAGATTGTGATCGCGCCGAACCAGCCTCTGGCCCGGCTGCTGCGGGCCGGCCTCTCTGTTCAGACGACGATCGAGACGCAGCTCGCCGACGTGGTCGGCCACTACCGCACGGCCGCGCAGCCCGCCGTCGCCGAGCTTCCGATATCCCGCTGAGCTCGCGTCATGCATCCATCGGGGGTGATGACGACGACGACAATGCCCCAGCTAGTAGTTGGCGCGCAGCCCCGGTGTCGCCAGCTCGATGGCGTGACCGTCGGGGTCGCGGAAATACAGGCTGCGCCCGCCGCGCCGCCAATGGGTCTCGCCAGCCAGCGGGACGCCCTCTTGCTCCAGCCGGGCGCGCCAGGCCGGCAGATCCTCGGAGGGAACGGCAAAGGCCATGTGCAGCCGCCCCTGCCCCTCATGGCCGGGGATCGTGCCCTCGTCGTCGACCATGCCGTCCGAGGTCAGGCCGTGGCGGAACAGCAGCAGCGCGCCCTGGCGCCCGGCATCCAGCGCCGCCAGCCGCGGCGAGCGGGACAGCAGCTCCAGCCCCAGCACCCGCTGGTAGAACTCGGCCGAGCGGTCGACGTCCTCGACATAGAGGCAGGTCTCGGCCAGCCCATTGATGCGCGGTGACGTGTCCATCCCCCGGCTCCTCCGTTTCGGGAGGCCAGGATGAGGCGGCGGACGGCGCCCGTCCACGCATCAGTCTGGCAGCACCTCGAACACCAGCGCCTTGGTCACTTGCACCGGGTTGAAGTTGTCGTCGGACAGCACGACCAGGCTGCGATGGCCGTTGGCGAGGTCCGGGCCCCAGCCCATCGCCTCGAAGTTGTCGAGGGCGACGCCGAGCCTGCCGAAATCCAGCAGCAGGGTCTTCTGCATGGCGAGCCAGCTGCCGTCGAGCAGCGAATCGAGCCCGGAGACATCCGTGGCCAGGGTGGGATCGGCGCGGTACAGCCGGATCGAGTTGCCGCGGCCCTGGGCATAGGCTCGCTCCAGCACCAGGAACGTGCCGTCGCCGGCCGGCAGAATCTCCGACACGCCATTGTCAGCCAAGCCGCCCGGAAGCAGCGGCGCCACCGGGATCGGGTCAGTGACATAGACGTGCTCCGGCCCTGGCGCACCGGTCGCCGCGTCGAAGCTGGCGAAGCGCACCGGGCTGCCCCGGGCCAGCAAGGCTGCCGGCCCGTCCTGGACGAGGGCGTTCTCCAGCGACACGAACAGGGTGTGGCCATCGGGCGAGAGCGCCAGCCCCTCGAACACCAGGTTGTCGCGCGGGCCGAAATTCTTGTCCTCGGAGGCGTGGTAGCGCTGCGGCAGGTCGAAGCCGCGCTGCCAGCGCCCGTCCGGCGCGGCGACGCTGATCGCCGGGTCGATCCCGGCCTTCACCCCGCCCTCGCTGCTCCAGTACAGCAGGCCCGAGGCAGGATCGCGGCGGATCGCTTCGGGATCGACGCTCTTCGGCGCGAAGGTGGCACCCGCTGTATCGCGCAGAGTGGTCACGCCGGTGACGCTGATGCCACGCACCGCGTCGGAATCGTAGTCGATCGACAGGGTGTAGAAGCGGGCCGGCGCCTTCTCCGACCGGTCGTCGCTGAGGGCGATCCAGTGCCGGGCAGCCGGATCCCAGTCCAACCCCGACAGGCCGCCGACAGGCATGCCCTGGTACTCCAGCCCCTTCGGCAGCGCTGCCTCGCCGATCAGCCGCAGTTGTCCGATCCCCTCCGCCCCGGCCGGCAGCGCGGCACAGGCCAGCAGCGCACCGAGCATGGCGATCCCGAACTTGCCCATGGACATTCTCCCCGACATTCGCGGCCCTGTTGACCACGGCGGCGCGACAACGGCATGACGAGCCTGTGTTGGCTTGATGACGGAGCGGCGGATGGACAACCCGGCGGCCACCCCGGCGAACGATTCCGCCCCGCTGCGGCGCAGCGAAGGTTTCGCCCGTATCGATGGACGCAACCTTTACTGGCAGCGCCTCGATCCGCCCGGCAGTGCCGGGCGCCTCCCCATCCTTCTTCTACATGAAGGGCTCGGCTCCGTCGCGCAATGGACGCGGCGCGGCGTCGACGTCGCCGTGCGCCTGGCCGAGGCGACCGGCCATCCGGTGCTGGCGCATGACCGGCTGGGCTTCGGCCGGTCCGACCCGCTGCCGGGGCCGCGCGGCGTCGACTATCTCTATGAGGAAGGGCGCGAGGCGCTGCCGCGGGTGCTGGACGCGCTCGGGATCGACCGCGCCGGGCTGGTCGGGCACAGCGACGGCGGCAGCATCGCCCTGATCTTCGCTGCGGCGCATCCCGGCCGCGCCGCCTGGATCGTGACTGAGGCGGCGCATGTCATCGTCGAGGAGGAGACCCTGGCCGGCATCGCCACGGCCCATGCCGCCTTCTACGCCCCGGACTCCAGGCTGCGCACCGTGCTGGCCCGCTATCACGGCGACAAGACCGACTTCACCTTCGCCAACTGGGCCGAGCTGTGGCCGACCCCCGGTTTCCGCAGCTTCGACATGCGCGACGCGCTGCCCTCGATCCGCTGCCCGGTGCTGGCGCTTCAGGGGGCGGAGGACGAATACGGCACCCCAGCCCAGCTGGACGCGATAAAGGCCAGGGTTTCCGGTCCTTGCGAGACCTGGCTGGYGCCGGATTGCCGGCACGCGCCGCATTTCGAAGCCATCGACCGGGTGCTGCCGCGGATCGTCGATTTCGCAGTTGCGAACGGTTCTTGACCCGTTGCATTTGAACGGCTTGCGCGGACGCGCTACATGAAGGCCGCACAGCCCATTTCGCGATCAGCCTTCGACCGAAGGAGCCCTTCCGTGACCTTCACCGGACATGACACGCTCAAGACCCGCCGTCAGCTGACGGTCGATGGCAAGAGCTATGATTATTTCAGCCTCGAGGCCGCCCAAGCCCAGCTCGGCGACGTCGCCCGCCTGCCCTTCTCGCTGAAGGTGCTGCTGGAGAACCTGCTGCGCTTCGAGGATGACCGGTCGGTCACGGTCGATGACGTCAAGGCGATGGCGCAATGGCTGCAGGACCGCCGGTCCGACCGCGAGATCGCCTACCGCCCGGCCCGCGTGCTGATGCAGGACTTCACCGGCGTGCCGGCGGTGGTGGACCTCGCGGCGATGCGCCAGGCGATGGTCGCGCTGGGCGGCGACCCTCAGCGGATCAACCCGCTCTCGGCCGTCGACCTGGTGATCGACCACTCGGTCATGGTCGACGCCTTCGGCACCCCGAATGCCTTCCAGCAGAATGTCGACCTGGAGTTCGAGCGCAACCACGAGCGCTACGCCTTCCTGCGCTGGGGCCAGACCGCCTTCGACAATTTCCGCGTCGTCCCGCCCGGCACCGGCATCTGCCACCAGGTCAATCTGGAGTACTTGGCCCAGACCGTGTGGGTGGAGAAGGACCGCAACACCGGCAACCAGGTCGCCTATCCCGACACGCTGGTCGGCACCGACAGCCACACCACCATGGTCAACGGCCTGGCCGTGCTGGGCTGGGGCGTCGGCGGCATCGAGGCCGAGGCGGCGATGCTGGGCCAGCCGGTGTCGATGCTGATCCCCGAGGTCATCGGCTTCAAGTTCACCGGCAAGCTGAAAGAGGGCATGACCGCCACCGACCTGGTGCTGACGGTCACCCAGATGCTGCGCAAGAAGGGCGTGGTCGGCAAGTTCGTCGAGTTCTACGGCGAAGGCCTGGACCACATGTCGCTGGCCGACCGCGCCACGATCGGCAACATGGCCCCGGAATACGGCGCCACCTGCGGCTTCTTTCCGATCGACGCCGAGACGCTGCGCTACCTGGAATTCTCCGGCCGCGATCCGCACCGCGTCCGCCTGGTCGAGGCTTATGCCAAGGCCCAGGGCATGTGGCGCGACGCCAATTCGCCGGAGCCGGTCTACACCGACAGCCTGTCGTTGGACCTGGGCGACGTCGAGCCGTCGCTGGCCGGGCCGAAGCGGCCACAGGACCGGGTCGCCCTGACCCAGGCCGCCAGTGCCTTCACCAAGCTGCTGGCCGACGCCGGCACCGCCCCGGCCCCGACCAAGGTGCTGGGCATGGACCATGACCTCGACCATGGCGACGTGGTGATCGCCGCGATCACCAGCTGCACCAACACCTCGAACCCGTCGGTGATGGTCGCGGCCGGCCTGGTCGCCCGCAAGGCGCGCGAGCGCGGCCTGACCCGCAAGCCCTGGGTCAAGACCTCGCTGGCCCCGGGCAGCCAGGTGGTGACGGAGTACCTGAACGCGGCCGGCCTGAACGTCGACCTGGACGCCGTCGGCTTCAACACCGTCGGCTATGGCTGCACCACCTGCATCGGCAATTCCGGCCCGCTCCCGGACGAGATCGCCGCCGCCGTCGAGGCGGGTAACCTGAACGTCGCCGCCGTGCTCTCGGGCAACCGCAATTTCGAGGGCCGGATCAGCCCGCATGTGCGGTCGAACTACCTGGCCTCGCCGCCGTTGGTGGTGGCCTACGCCCTGCTCGGCAGCATGACCAAGGACATCACCACCGAGCCGCTGGGCACCGGCAGCGACGGCCAGCCGGTCTATCTGAAGGATGTCTGGCCGACCGCCCGGGAGATCGCCGAGACGATCGAGCAGTGCCTGACGCCGGAGATGTTCCGCAGCCGCTATGCCAATGTGTTCGAGGGCCCGCAGGAGTGGCGGAGCATCGAGACGGTGGAGAGCGAGACCTACAACTGGAACCCGGGGTCGACCTACGTCCAGTACCCGCCCTTCTTCACCGGCATGCAGAAGGAGCCGGAGCCGCTGACCGATGTGCGCGGCGCCCGCCTGCTGGCGGTGCTGGCCGACAGCGTCACCACCGACCACATCTCGCCGGCCGGCTCGATCAAGAAGGACAGCCCGGCGGGCGAGTACCTGCTGGAGCATCAGGTCCGGCCGCTCGACTTCAACAGCTACGGCGCCCGTCGCGGCAACCATGAAGTGATGATGCGCGGCACCTTTGCCAACATCCGCATCAAGAACGAGCTGGTGCCGGGCGTCGAAGGCGGCTTCACCAAGCACCAGCCCTCAGGCGAGATGCTGCCGATCTACGATGCCTCGATGCGCTACCAGGCCGAGGGCGTGCCGCTGGTGATCATCGCCGGCAAGGAATATGGCACCGGCTCGAGCCGCGACTGGGCGGCCAAGGGCACCCGCCTCCTGGGTGTCAAGGCGGTGGTGGCCGAGAGCTTCGAGCGCATCCACCGGTCGAACCTGGTCGGCATGGGCGTGCTGCCGCTGCAGTTCACCGGCGGCACCACCCGGGCGGATCTGAAGCTGGACGGTACCGAGCAGTTCGACATCCTCGGCATCGCCGAGGGGCTGAAGCCGCGGCAGGAGATGGTGCTGACCGTCACCCGCGCCGACGGCAGCCGCCAGGACGTGACCCTGCTCAGCCGCATCGATACGCTGGACGAGCTGGAATACTTCAAGAATGGCGGCATCCTGCAGTATGTGCTGCGCAGCATGGTGAAGGCGGCCGCGTAAGCCGTTCCGTCATCTGCGTCTTCGGAAAGCCCGGCGCGAGCCGGGCTTTTCTGCTTTCTGTGGCCTGCACGACAACAGCAGCGACGATCCGGCGCACCTGGTGACCGACAGGGAACCGATCCGCCGTTCGATCCTTGTTGGGCGGTGGCGACGGCATGGCCGGAAATTCGATTCCGGCGGAATAAGCGTCGCCATCCGGGCGTCCTAGGAAGGTCACCGGGTAGAGCAACAGCAACGAGGGGGCCGGATGCCCATCGATGAGATCGGCGCGGCGGCGCTGTCGACGCCGAACCAGGTTCTCGAAGTCACCGCGGCGATCGTCGCCGCGCATCTGCGCGGAACCGCGACCTCGGCCGCGCATGTGCCGGAGATCATCCGGCAGGTCTATGACGCCCTGACCGAGCTGGTCGAGGGTTCCGGGGCGGAGGAGGCGCCCCGTCCCGTGGTCGATGCAGCCTCGCACCGCCAGATCGCCGAGCCACTTCCGGACGCCGCGCTGCCCTGGCGCGAGACCACGGCCTTGCGCGGCATGCGCGCCGGCACCCGGATCGGCGAGACCCCGCGCGAGCGCTTCCGCTCACGGTATCGCTGACCGGGAAGGCCTCGACGATTCCAAATAAAAAGGGCGGCACCCGTCTCGGATGCCGCCCTTTCTGATTCGGTGCCCGATGCGGACCGTCAGGAAACCTGCAGGTTCGCCGCCGACTCCCGGCCATCACGGCCGCGCGCCAACTCGAACGTGACCTGCTGCCCCTCATTGAGGGACCGCAGCCCGGCCGCTTCCACAGCCGAGATGTGCACGAACACGTCCTTGCCGCCGTTGTCCGGCTGGATGAACCCGAAGCCCTTGGTGGTGTTGAACCACTTCACGGTACCAGTCGCCATACGTCTTCACTCCATAGGCGGCCGAGGCCGCCGTCGTTCACGGCCGAATGAGGTCCCGGCCGGTCGGCCAAGTGAGCCGAAGCCAGTCACATAGGCAACGTTTCGGCCGTCGCCTAGTCACCCGATGCGGATTCGACCGAAACTTGCGCGAGCGCGCTGCGCGACGGCTCAAGCCGCAACCGGTCCGACTAAGCAGATATGGCGGCCGACACCGCTATATCTGATTGAACATATCGAAAGAGGCGGCTAGCGTCCGGCTGCGGAACAGCGGCGGAGGAAGGCCATGCGACGGCTGGCGGCGGTTGTCATCGGATGCATGCTGCTGGCGGTGCCCGCCGCGGCGGCGGATCCGGCCCTGACCCTGTACGGTGCCGGCAGCCTGCGAGGCGCCATGCTGCGGATCACCGAGGCCTACCGGCAGTCGGGCGGCGCCGAGGTGACCGTGAGCTTCGGCCCTTCCGGCACGATGCGGGAAAAGATCGAGGCCGGCGACAAGGTCGACATCTTCACCTCGGCCGACACCGGCCATCCCCAGAGGCTGAACCAGGAGGGGCTGGGCAGGCCGCTGGTGGTGTTCGCCCGCAACCGGCTGTGCGCCATCGCCGCGCCGAGGGTCGGGCTGACGGCCGACAACGTGCTCGACCGCGCCCTCGACCCGGCGGTCCGGCTCGGCACCTCGACGCCGAAGAGCGACCCGTCTGGCGATTACACCTGGGCGATGTTCCGCAAGGCCGAGGCGATCCGCCCGGGCGCCTTCGCCGCGCTGGACGGGAAGGCGCTGCAGCTGGTCGGGGCGCCCGACAGCGCGCGGAAGCTGGGGCTGCCCGAGGACGCCAACGCCGCCGCCTGGCTGATCGAGCACGACAAGGCGGACATGTTCCTGGGCTACTGCACCAGCGGCAAGGCGGCGCAGGCGGAGCGGCCCGATCTCGTGGTGGTGCCGCTGCCGAAAGAGCTGGCGGTCGGCGCCGCCTACGGGCTGACGGTGCTGAAGGATGCGCCGCCTGAGGCCTATCGCCTGGCGCTGTTCATCCTGTCCCCGGCCGGCCAGGCGATCCTGGCAGAATCAGGTTTCGACACGCCGACCACGCCCTGACGTCCGTTCTCGGCTTACCGATTCTGATTTCAGATTCGTCTCCGCCGGCAATCGGCGCCGATTGCCGGAATCCTCCCCGGCTGGACGGGCACCGAGCGATTCATTTTTAGAACTCACATTTTTGGCACAGCTTTCGGTTCGAACTTCACAACCCCAGGCGTTCCGCCAGACACGGCAATGCAACCGACGATCTGCGGAAAGCGCGAGGTGCTGCCGCCCGGTTTCACATTGAAACCTCTGCGTAGACACGCTCGAAATCTTGTGATGATTCACGATACGGTCATGATTCTGGGTATTATGACCACGGACATAAGGTTTCCAATCATAAGGGAGTAATCAGTCATGCCAAATCTGATCGTGGGAGGACTGGGCGACGACATCCTTGTCGGCGGCACGGGTGACGATCTGATCATCGACCCCTGGGGCCACGACCGGATCAACGGCGACCTGGGTAACGACACCATCCTGGCGGGCGAAGGCAACGACGTCGCCAAGGGCGGCAGCGGCGACGACAATGTCGATGGCGGCTCCGGCAACGACCTGCTCCAGGGCAATGACGGCGCCGACACCCTGACCGGCAATCTCGGCGACGACACCATCCGTGGCGGCGCCGGGGTCGACCACATCAACGGCGACCAGGGCAACGACACGCTTTATGGCGACGACGGCGACGACTTCGTCTTCGGCGGCCAGAACATCGACCATGTCTATGGCGGTGCCGGCAACGACCACGTCTTCGGCAGCGAAGGCAATGACGCCGTCTATGGCGGCCTGGGCAACGACGTCCTCGCCGGCGACAATGGCCGCGACACGGCCCGTACCGATGTCGGCGAAGGCAACGACAAGCTCTATGGCGATGCCGGCAACGACACCCTCATCAGCGGCGACGGCAAGGACTACCTCACCGGCGGCGCCGGTGACGACACCTTCCTGTTCCGCTTCCACGACCCGAAGGCCGGCTCGATCCAGGGCTACAGCAACGTCACGGATTTCGATCCGAGCCATGACAGCTTCGCCTTCGATGCGGCCGGCCTCGGCCGTGACGGCGTCGGTGCCAACTTCGTCGACAATGGCGACGGCACGTCCGGCGGCGCGGTGACCAGCTTCTTCAGCGGTGCGGCGTCCGGCGCGAACGGCGAACACGCGGTCGTGATCACCGACCAGGGCTTCGCTTCGGCCGATGCCGCCGCCAAGGGGATCTCGGGCGAGACCGCCGGCGACATCATCGCCTATTACGACAGCGCGACCAGCACCGCCAACCTGGCCTATGTCACCTCGTCCGACCACGCGGACACCTTCGTCCACCTGACGAATGTGCACAGCGTGGCCGACCTGGCGGCCCTGGGCCTGACTGCGTCGGACTTCACCTACGTCTGATCCGGACGTCCGGAACAGAACCGCGCCCCGCCGTTCGCGGCGGGGCGCTTCTTTTTGGCGGCTAGACCTGAGTCGCGAGCTTGTCCTGGGTCCGAGTCTCGAAGTCGCCGGCGTCGTGGCGCTCGTGCAACTGCTCCGACGGGTCGCCGCTCAGGCGATTGACGATGCGGCCGCGCTTCACCGCCGGCCGGGCGTCGATCGCCTTGGCCCAGCGCTGCACGTTCTTGTAGGTCTGCACGTCCAGGAACTCGGCCGCGCCATAGGCCCGGCCGAGGGCCAGGCCGCCGAACCAGGGCCAGTTCGCCATGTCGGCGATGGTGTACTGGTCGCCGGCGACGTATTCGCTTTCGGCCAAGCGCCGGTCGAGCACGTCGAGCAGGCGCTTGGCCTCCATGGCATAGCGGTTGATGGCGTATTCGATCTTGGTCGGGGCGTAGGCGAAGAAATGGCCGAAGCCGCCGCCGAGGAACGGGGCGCTGCCCATCTGCCAGAACAGCCAGGACAGGCATTCGGCGCGCTCGGCGCCCGCTTCCGGCAGAAACGCCCCGAACTTCTCGGCGAGATGGACCAGGATGGCGCCGGATTCGAAGATCCGGATCGGGGTCGGGCCGCTGCGGTCGACCAGCGCCGGGATCTTCGAGTTCGGGTTGATCTCGACGAAGCCGCTGCCGAACTGGTCGCCGTCGCCGATCCGGATCGGCCAGGCGTCGTATTCGGCGCCGCTGTGGCCGGCGGCCAGCAGCTCCTCGAACAGGATCGTCACCTTCTGGCCGTTCGGCGTCGCCAGCGAGTAGAGCTGGAACGGATGGCGGCCGACCGGCAGGGCCTTGTCATGCGTCGGGCCGGCGATCGGGCGATTGATGTTGGCGAACTGGCCGCCGCTCGCCTTGTCCCAGGTCCAGACCTTCGGCGGCACGTAGTCGGAGGAATCACTCATTCTCTTGGCTCCCGGTGGGGCGGAGAGGGAATTCGGCGTTCGTTGGAGCGTCGACCCTAGACCGTGATCGTCGCGGAATGAAGCGTTTCCGTTGCCGTCGCGTTCACGGTCTGGGTTTGTTCCGTTCACAGGGCGAGGGCGGCGCCCGGTCGGCGGCGGTGTAGCGCAGCAGCAGGCGCTGCAGCCGGTTGCGGCTGCCATCGGCCGAGAAGTCGACCGCGGTCAGCGCCACCTGGGCCGAGGGGAAGCGCCACAGCCGCGTCACCAGGCCGGATTCGACGACGCAGCTCTCGGCTGGCGGTCCCAGCCGGGCGTGGAGGTCGTTGACGAAGGATTGCAGCTCGTCCGGGCCGGGAATCGGCGGCCGCCGCTCGAACAGGATCTGGACCAGCCTTCCGTCCTTGCGCGCCAGCTCCGGCACCAGGTCGAAGGCGATGCCGCCGACCACCACGTTCTGCACCATGCGTTCGGCATAGAGCGGGCCGAAATCCCAGGGCGGCGACAGCGGCACGGCCTGCGGCACGGCGGATTCGACCTGCTGCGCGGTCATGCCCCAGCTCAGGCTCTCCCAGCCGCGGATGTCGGTCTCCGCGGCGACGGCATGGGCGGCGAGGAGAAGCCAGGCCGGCGCGAAAGCCAGGCCGAGGCCCCTCATCCCCGATGCACGACATGCGGCCGCGGCCCGTCGATGCGCGGCCAGCGGATGAAGGCGATGACCCAGAGCACGATGACGTCGAGATAGGGCACCAGCAGCAGGATCGACCACAGCGGCGTCACCCGCGCCTTGACCAGCGCATAGGCGGCGAAGCTCATCAGCAGCACGATGTAGATGCCGATGATCAGGTTGATGCCCCAATGCGGGAAGGTCGCCATCCAGCCGGGGCCGTAGAAGGACGACAGCGCTTCGAGCACATCACTCATCGCTTGCCCTCCCCCAGCGCCGCCACCACCGGCCAGCGCCGGAACAGCAGCACGGCGAAGACCAGCATGACGCCGACATGCGGCACCAGGGCCAGCAGCGCCCAGCCGCGGGCCAGGCCGGCACGGGCGAGGATGCGGGCCAGGGCCGGCATCGCCAGCAGGGCGAAGAGCAGCGCCCAGGCGCCCGGGGTCTGGAAGAATTCGGCGAGGGTCATGGCTTGAGCGGACGCCGATCAGTGCACGGCGGGCGCGACCGCCGGAGCGGCGGCACGGGCCGAGGCGCGCTGGCGCACGCTGTCCGACTTCAGCTGGCCGCAGGCGGCGAGGATGTCGCTGCCGCGTGGCGTCCGGATCGGGCTGGCGTAGCCGGCCTCCATCAGGATGTCGGCGAAGCGCTCGATCGCGTCGGGCGTCGAGCATTCGAACGGCGCGCCCGGCCAGGGGTTGAAGGGGATCAGGTTCATCTTGGCCGGGATGCCCTTGAGGATGCGCACCAGCTGGCGGGCATCGGCCGGGGTGTCGTTGACGTCCTTCAGCATCACGTATTCGAAGGTGATGCGGCGGGCGTTGTTGACGCCGGGATACTCGCGGCAGGCGTCCAGCAGCTCCTTGACCGGGTACTTCTTGTTGATCGGCACGATCTGGTCGCGCAGCTCATCGGTCACCGCATGCAGCGACACCGCCAGGTTGACGCCCAGCTCCTCGCCGCAGCGCTTCATCATCGGCACCACGCCGGCGGTCGACAGGGTGATGCGGCGGCGCGAGATCGCGATGCCCTCCGGATCCATCACCAGCTTCAGCGCGCGCTTCACATTCTCGAAATTGTACAGCGGCTCGCCCATCCCCATCATGACGATGTTGGTGAGCTGGCGGTCGTCCCCTTCCCGCCCCCAGTCTTCGAGGATGTCGCGGGCCAGCATGACCTGGCTGACGATCTCCGACGCCTCGAGGTTGCGCACCAGGCGCTGGGTGCCGGTGTGGCAGAACTTGCAGGTCAGGGTGCAGCCGACCTGGGAGGAGACGCAGAGCGTGCCGCGGTCCTCCTCCGGGATGTGCACCGATTCGATCTCCTGCCCGTCTGCCATCCGGGCGAGCCACTTGCGGGTGCCGTCGAAGGAGTTCTGCTGCCGCACCACCTGCAGCCGGTCGAGCGCGTAGCCGTCCGCCAGCTTGGCGCGCAGGCTCTTGGCCATGTCGCTCATCGCCTGGAAGTCGGTGGCGCCGTGCTTGTAGATCCAGCCGAACAGCTGGCGCGCGCGGAATGCCGGCTCGCCCATGCCCGCCAGCGTCTCCGCCAGCTCGGCACGGTCGAGCCCGACCAGGTTGATGCGGCCGTCGGCGCGGGGCGCGGGCGGCGCGAAGGTGGTGGCGTGCGTTTCGATACCCATGGGACCTCCGGAAGGCCCTGAAATGGCAACGGCCCCTCCCCAAGGGAAGGGGCCGCGCTGTTTTACATCAATGGACGCAGTCTGACGACCGCGTGTGAGAGAAGCCCGCGGTCAGGCGCCGCAGGCTTTGTTGATCTCGCCCAGCGCCGCCGAGATGCCGGCGAGGGAGAAGGTGTAGTTGGTGCCGGTGCCGCGCGAGGAGGTGGCCTTGACCGTCAGGGTCGAGCCGCCCTTCATCGCGTTGACCAGCGCGTCATCCGCGGCGGCGTCGCGCGACCAGGCGGTGTTGCCGTCGGTGAACAGCTGGAAGTTCTTGCCGCCGATCGTGAGGGTGACGTCGGCACCCTGCTTCAGCGTGTAACCGACCTGCAGGCTGACCACGTTCTTCTGCTTCTCCGCCGGCCGGTTGGTGACCAGGATGAAGACGTCGCCATGGCGGACATTGGCGGGGTCGGACTTGGTCGGCTTGCTGGCGATGTAGCAGGCCTTGCCGCCATTCTCGGTGAACTGGAAGGCGTGCCAATCGCGGCTGGAGGAGATGTACTGTACGTTCTGCGCCGAGGCCGTTCCCGGCAGGGCGACGCCGGCCGCCATGGCGAGGCCGGCCACGGCACCGAGGACAAACTTGCGAGGACGGGTTCTCAGCATAGTGCCACTCTGATTCGGGGTTGCAAGGCTGGACGACGCGGCCCGATGCGACCCCACGACATACATGGATTTATGCGCGACGGGAACCACCCGAACGCATACTGCGTTGTCGATCCCGTTCGACCGGCCGCCGGACGGCGATGGCGGGTACCGGACCGGCGTCCTTCCCTCATCCGAAGGCGCAAACGCCTCCGACCTCTCCGCAGGGCGTGAGAGGCAAAACAATCCGGATTTCGTAGGTCGGGTTCGCGGCCGCGAACCCAACAGGATCGGGTGCCGGGAGGGCGGCGACATGTCGGGTTCGCCGCAAGCAAACCCGACCGGTCATCCCGTATCCGGCGGCTTCGGCCTGCGGCGGCCGGCGCCGGCGGAGCGAGGCTCGGGCGGATCCTCCGGATCGTCCTCGCCGTCCTCCGGCGGGATGAAGCCGTAATGCTCCATGGCCTCGTCGGCCATCTCCAGCCAGCGCTCCACCTCCGGCGGGAAGCCCCAGCGCCGGCACAGGGCCGCCACCGCGACCTCCGGCCGGCTGGCCGCGATCAGCTCGGCCACCTCCGGCCGCTCCACCCGCTCGCAGACCTCGGCGACGCGGCGGTCGACCTCCTCGTCGTCCTCCGACACCTCGTAGGCGGCGGCCAGCATCGCCAGCTTTACCCGCAGGTCGTGCCAGTCCTCCTGCGCCGATTCGCGCTTCGCC